>CAYGXB010000026.1:0-17161 GCA_964353605.1 uncultured Bacteriovoracaceae bacterium | reverse complement strand
ACCAGTTCTCCACAACCAAATGAATTTGTTCGAGTATTAACCGGACAGTAGTGATTCCGTATACAAACAACTTCTTCATGGTGTTCTCCTTCGTGGTGCTCGCCTGATTTATAGCATTTAATGTGCCATCGTTATCTGGCATATAACTATTTGAAATTGAGATTAAAATTCTTGCATGTAAAAAACGCAACGATAGGGATCAGGTGGGTATGAAAAAAATTACCCTTACATTCCGGTACATTTTTTCCCTGCAGCAGCGGGGAAAGGGAGGGGTTAGAGTGGCCGGCCGATCTGGAGGAGGAAAACGGGTCCGTGCGCGTCAAGATAATCCGGTTGATGAACGGGCCAGGACACCCCTATCCTGAACGAGGAGAGATTGCCCCAGGCAATCTCCAGGGAGGTAATGAGTTCGAGCCCCGCACCCAAGAGGATATCGTCTCTGCTCATCTGATCTCTGCACGCGCCGGCATCCAGAAAGGTCCCCAGCCGGAGGCGGTGAAAGTACAGGGGCAGGGTTGCATATCCCTTCTGGAGATTGATGAGCGGCCAAAATATCTCCAGACCGGAAGTGAGAGCCTCCCCCGCCTCGAGAACGTTGGAGGAAAAACCGCGCAGCGGGAAGAGCCGGGAGGGCCTCTGGGTGAAATACCCTTCCCCTACATCACCGCCTATCCTGTATGAACCATGACCAGGGGCATAGCCGTTCCAGGTTTTGCCTGCCTGGATATGGAAGGTGCTGTAGATCTCGCTTCCCATCCTCAGCCATACACCGCCGAAGAGCGACCTCCTCCCGCCGGAATATGCCTCAAAAGCCCCCCATGTCGCTATCTCGCCGTATTGCTTCATGAATCCTATGGATCCCCAGAGGTCGCGATCCCTTTCACTGCTCTCGATCTCTTCATACGCAAGCCTGTAGAGAGAGATCTCCATCAGGTCAGGATCGAAGGGCATCCAGGCGAGTTTGGCTTCGATCCTTGACTCATCGGTTTTTCCCTGGTTCGATGTGTACGATAAGGGATATCTGGAAGCCTGAACGCCGAGCTTTTTTACTGTGCCGCCCAAACGCACCGAAAAGTAGTGCTCATCGAAAGCATATCTGAACCCCGCATTCGTCGTATAATCTTCAGTCACATCCCTGCTCCAGGTGGCAAGGCCGACCTGGATGTCGGAAGCGCCGATGTAGAGATCCGGCACGAGGTAATTGGGCCAAATGCTCGGCCAGGGAGTGTAGGGCCTCGCATCTAGCTCCACTTCATCGCCCCCGTTCATAGGGGTCGCGGTGAGCAGGGGGCGCTCTGCTTCTGCTGGGTGTTTTGCTGCATACTCCTCGATCTGCCATCCGTTCCGGGTGAGGCGGAGGTATTTCCCCCCCCTCGGCAGGGTTGCTCCGTGGGGGCTGTCCGTAAGTCTGACCATCCCGGAAGAATAGATTTCAAACGCCCCGCTCACATCGGACGAGAAGACGAGGGTATCGTCCTCCCACCACGGATCCATCTCGATGGAAGGTGCGCTTGTTGCCCTGTGCCACGCCCCGCCATATAGCCAGATGTCCCAGTTCCCGTCCATGTTTGCGGCCACCGCAATGTGTCCCGCACGGTTGCGCACCGGTCCGGAGAGCTGGATCGCGCCAGGGGGACCGGGGATAAGAGGAGAGGTCTTCCTGATGCGCATCCACCCGCAAGGGATTTCCTCCTTTTCGATCAGGATCAGGAAAGGTTGGTGCCCCTTGCGGGTCACCGCCACGTCCCCGGGACCCGGATCCCACACATGTTTTCTTTCCAGCGGCAAGGATACACCCCTCCGGTACCCGATCACATGTGCTATATTCTCATCGTCGTACTCAGAGACCCAGAGGGTGCCATCTTCATCTCGATATCCATACCTGCCCCTGAGACGCGTGCGCTCCACGCCGGGGAATATTCCGGAAACATTCCAGGAGAAGAAGGGCTCCGGCCAATACCCGTCAATGAGCATTCCGTCGCTGCCCTGCACGATGCTGGGCAGCTCGGCCCTGAACTCATCCCAGAGTGTAATCCAGGTTTTTCCCAGGGTTTTCCTCGCCTTCAGGTCGATCTCGATCGGGATGATCCCCGCGCCATGGGCGGACATGAATCTAAGTAGGCCATCCCAGCCATATCTCTGATACACCCAGGCGATGAAAGGGCGCCCGAATATCTTATAGGCGAAATGTCCGGGCCATATACCCGGATGGTTGCTCAGTTTGGCCATATCAGGTGGTACCGATGCATCGAAAACAGCCTTTGCGAATGTATCTTGTGCTCCATTCCCGGTATAGAGCGTATAGAGGAGGGCGCAGATGCCGTCTTCGAGCCATTGCGGGATCACCACATTGGGAGAGATGACCTCTCCGAACGCTGTGTGCGCCATGTCCGGGATCCCCGAGCGCATGCCATACAGACCCTGCAGACAGAGCCCCCGAAAGAGAAAATAGGTCCAGGGATCGGCCTCGAGATATCCCTCTTCCAGGACGCCCGGCGCCCGCAAGGGGATGCGGATCTCCCGGTGGGGGATCATATGCACAACGACCTCCGGCCGGTCGAGCTCATCGTCCAGGACGATATGCAGGGGATACGTGAGCGGGAGCCCCTTCCCGTCGAGAAAAGCCGTCATGGAAGGGATGCTGTTCCTGAGCCTGGAGACGATTTTCTCCTCACCTGTGGGGTAGTAGAGATAGATACCGTTCGTTTCGATATAGGCCAGACCAAGGGCGTTGCTCAGACAGCCGAACAAGAGGAGAACAGTGAGGATTCCGCATCGCATACCGGAATACAACGACAGGTGACGCTGTGCCCATGAAAGATTTCCTCGGGGCATGCCGGAAACCATGTCCATCGCCGCTTATGCCGTTTCCTGGATTTCGAGCGTATCCCCGACCATGACCTCGCCACCCACGATCACCTCAGCGAAGATGCCTTCTCGCGGCATGACGCAGTCGCCGACCTGGTAATAAATGGCGCATCTCTCGTGGCAGACCTTGCCGATCTGGGTAACCTTTAAGATAACCTTTTCCCCGACCTTCAGGGTCGTGCCCACGGGGAGGGTGTGCAGGATGATCCCTGCCGTAGTGAGGTTCTCGGCGAAATCGCCATACTGGACATCAAGTCCTTTCTCCCGGATCTTCTCGATACTCTCGCGGCCCAGCAGACTCACCTGGCGATGCCATGGCCCGGCATGGCCGTCCTGCTCGAGGCCATGTCCCTCTCTGACGATGCAATGCCCGACATTGTGCTTCTTCTGGCCTTTCTCAACGCTGAGGTTAACCGAAAGAATTATTCCCCGCATGCCTTCCATGCATGATCTCCTCGCGGCGAAGTACTTTTCCCAGCACTATGAAGGCGAAGGAGGAAGCAAGTCAAGAGGAAACCATACGAGGAGCCCTTCAGCGAGTTCCCCAGACCAGAGGATAGAAGAGGGCGAAAAAGGATTATGATCTTGACAATTATGTGGGTAGAGCTTATATACTAGTTAATCGATAGTGATTATAGAAATTAAGAAGGGTGGTATATGAAACTTTCGACTAGGGCGCGCTACGGGATGCGGCTGATGCTGGAATTAGCACACAAATACGGCAAAGGGCCGGTCTTTCTCAAGGAAATTGCAAAGCAGGAGGCGATCTCGGAGAAGTACCTGAGCCTCATCATCATTCCCTTGAAAGCCGCCGGCTTCGTCCATTCCACCCGCGGCGCCTATGGGGGATACACACTCGCCAAGGCGCCTTACGAGATCAACCTCAAGGAGGTTGTGGATATCCTCGAAGGCGACACCAGCCTGGTGGACTGCGTAAAGGACCCATCCGCCTGCCCGCGGGTGAATACCTGCGCCAGCCGCGACGTGTGGGAGATCGTGAGCAAGAAGATCGCCGAGACCCTGCGCTCCATGACTCTCGAGACCCTGGCTGGAATGAGCAGGGAAAAGGCCGGCAAAGGCATCATGTACCATATCTGAGGGAGGAGAGACCATGAAACAGATCTATCTCGATCATGCGGCAACGACGCCGATGGCCCAAGAGGTGCTCGAGGCGATGCTACCCTATTTCACCGAGCGCTACGGCAACCCGTCGAGTCTGCACGCCTTTGGACAGGATGCCAAGGAGGGTATCGAACAGGCCCGTCAGACCATTGCGGCGTTCATCCATGCGAACCCGGACGAGATTGTTTTTACCGGCTCAGGCACCGAGAGCGACAATACGGTCATCAAGGGGGTGGTGCATACGCTCAATGCCAAGGGCAACCACATCGTCACCTCGGCCATCGAGCACCATGCCATCCACGAGCCGCTGCACTTTTTAGAGCAGCAGGGCTATCAGGTCACTTACTTGCCGGTGGATGGAAACGGCCTCGTCGATCCAGATGCGGTTAAAAAGGCTATTACGAACAAGACCATCCTCGTCTCGGTCATGCATGCCAACAACGAGATCGGGACCATCGAGCCCATCGCGGAGATCGGCCGGATCGCGCATGAGGCCGGAGTGCTCTTCCACACCGATGCAGTGCAGACCTTCGGGCATGTGCCAATCGACGTGGACGCGCTTGGCATCGACCTCTTGAGCGCTTCGGCCCACAAGCTCTACGGGCCCAAGGGGGTGGGGCTCCTCTATATCCGCAAGGGCGCGCGCATCGCTCCCCTGCTGCACGGCGGGGACCAGGAGAAGCGACGCCGGGCCTCGACCCAGAACGTGCCCGGCATCGTCGGCTTCGGTAAGGCAGTGGAGCTCGCGGGAGCGGAGATGGGAACCGAGGCGGCGCGGCAGACCGTGCTCAGAGACGCTCTCATCGAGGGGCTCCTGGGATCGATACCGGACAGCCGACTCAATGGGCATCCAAGGCAGCGACTGCCCAACAACGCGAACATCTCGATCGCCTTCATCGAAGGCGAGGCTATGCTCCTCAACCTCGATATGGAGGGGATTGCGGCTTCGACCGGTTCGGCCTGCACCTCGTCGAGCCTGGAGCCGTCGCATGTGCTGACCGCCATCGGATTGTCGCACGAGCTCGCCCATGGCTCGCTCAGGTTCACCCTCGGCCGGGCCACCACGCAAGAGGAAATCGAACAGGTCATGCGTGTGCTGCCGGGCATCGTCAAGAAGCTGCGCGCCATGTCGCCGCTATCGAAAAAGGCGGCCCAATGACGGGGAAAACACAAAAATCTGAACCCAACCGACCCTCCCCCGAAGACTCAGGGGGATGCGGTATGAGATTATAGCGGTAAGGAGGAATGAATATGGATGCAACATGCAGGGTCTACAATGACAAGGTGATGGATCACTTCCGGAACCCGCGCAATGTGGGGGAGGTGGAGAACCCCGACGGGGTGGGCCAAGCAGGGAATCCGGTCTGCGGCGACATCATGGAGCTCTCGATCAAGGTCGAGGGCGATGTGATTAAGGATGTCAAGTTCAAGACCTTTGGTTGCGGGGCGGCCATCGCTACGAGCTCCATGGTCACCGAGCTCGTCAAGAACAAGCGTATCGACGAAGCGCTTACCGTCTCGAACAAGGCCGTAGCCGAGGCTTTGGGCGGCTTGCCGCCCATCAAGATGCACTGTTCGGTCCTGGCCGAGGAGGCCCTCAAGGCAGCCATCGAGGATTACCGCAAGCGGTCCGGCAAAGCCGCCTGATGCGAGGGAAGGCATGGAGATCGTCACTGAGATCCAGAAGCTCAAGCGGGCGCACAATGCCGTCATCCTGGCGCACAACTACCAACTGCCCGAGGTTCAGGACATTGCGGATTTCGTGGGCGATTCCCTGGGCTTGAGCATCCAGGCCGCCGGTACGGACGCACGCGTGATTGTCTTCTGCGGGGTCTCCTTCATGGCTGAGACGGCCAAGATCCTCTCCCCGCAGAAGACCGTGCTCATCCCTGACAAGGACGCCGGGTGTCCCATGGCGGACATGATCGATGCCGAGCAGGTGCGGGCGCTCAAGAAGGCCAATCCACAGGCCAAGGTGCTGTGCTACGTGAACACGACGGCCGAGGTGAAGGCCGAATGCGATCTATGCTGTACGTCTGCCAACGCCGTGAGTATGGTGAAGGATGTCCTGAAAGATGAGAAGGATATCATCTTTGTCCCGGACCAGTACCTTGCCGATCACGTGGCGCAAGAGACCGGGCGGAAGTTCATCACCTGGAAGGGTTTCTGTCCTACGCATGTCAAGATCATGCCCGAGCATATCCTCAGGCAGAAGGAGCTCCATCCGGAGGCCCTCGTCGTGGTCCACCCCGAGTGTACGCGGGGGGTGAGGGCCCTCGCCGACCGGATCCTCTCGACCGAGGCCATGTGCAGTTTTGCCCGGGAAGTGCAAGCTAGGGAGCTCATTGTGGGCACGGAGATCGGCGTCTTGCACAAGATGCGCTCAGAGAATTCGGACAAGGTGTTCTATGCCGCAACCGAGCTTGCCGTCTGCCCCAACATGAAGATGACGACCCTGGAGAAGGTCCTGTGGTCGCTCCAGGAAATGCGGCATGAGATCATCCTGCCCCAGGAGACCATATACCGGGCGAAGCAATGCATCCGCAGGATGCTCGAATACAGGGCCTAGGGTGATGGAAAGCCTCGAGATACTCGCCATCCATAATGGGACAAGGGAGCGGCAGTCCGTCCCGCTAAGCGAGGAGGTTCCCCTCACCATCGAGGTCAATGGACAGGAAATCGCCACCCTGCTCTGCAGCCCTTTGGATGCCGATGATCTGGTGAAGGGCTTCCTCTACACCTCGGGGATCATACCGGAAATCTCGGCCGTGCACGGGCTCGTCATCGATCGAGAGCGCTTCAAGGCCAATGTCAATATCGAAGGATCCCTCGATGATCTCGTCTTCAGGCGGGTATACACCTCAGGTTGCGGCAAGGGGGTCATCTTCCACAACCCCCTCGATTTGATGCAGCGGGTGCGGATCGAGGAGGGTTTCACGATCGCGCCCGTCGAGATAGCCAGGCTCATGCAGGCATTCTTGCGCGGCTCCCCGGAGCATGCCCGGACCAGGGGGGTGCACAGCGCTGCCCTGGCTGCGCGGGAGGAGATCCTGATTTTCAGGGACGATATCGGGAGGCATAACGCCCTCGACAAGGTCGTGGGCGCGGCGCTGGCGCAAGGCATTGATTATGCGGACAAGATCATCCTGACGACCGGGCGGGTTTCTTCCGAGATCCTCTCCAAGGCTATGCGCTGCCGTATGCCCGTTATCGCGGCCCTGGGTGCGCCCACGAATCAGGCCGTAAAATTCGCCCGCATGGTCAATCTCACCTTAGTCGGGCTTGTCCGAGGCAGCAGGATGAATGTCTACAGCGGTGGGGAGCGGATTCAGTCATGAGCGGCTCTGTTAAAGCTCAATCCCGCCGACCACCCCTGAAAGGGGGGATTGTTTTTTTGAGATTGTGCACAGGGCCACTGAAGATTGAAGAAGGGGAGGATACAAGAAAGGAGCAAAAGCATGAGCAGAATCGATAAGCAGTTAAAGACAGAGTCCCTCTTGCTCCACGGCGGGCAGGAACCGGATCCGACCACCGGCGCGCGGGCCGTACCCATATACCAGACGACATCATATCAATTCAAGGACACGCAGCATGCGGCCAACCTCTTCGCCCTGACGGAGACCGGGAACATCTACACGCGCCTGATGAACCCCACCACCGACGTTCTGGAGAAGCGCATGGCCCTCATCGACGATGGCGTCGGCGCCCTGGCCGTGGCGAGTGGACAATCCGCCATCACCTTGGCACTGTTGAATATCGCCCGAGCAGGCGACGAGATCGTTTCCATGGACAACCTCTACGGCGGGACCTACAATCTCTTCCATTACACCTTCCCACGTTTGGGCATCTCGGTGAAGTTCGTCCGGTCGAACGACCTCGACGCCGTCGAGCAGGCCATCTCGCCCAAGACCAAGGCCGTCTATGCCGAGTCCATCGGCAATCCCAAGCTCGACGTGGCCGATCTGGAAGGTATCGCGGCCATCGCGCATGCGGCCGGCGTCCCGTTCGTGCTCGACAACACCGTCTCGCCCTACCTCTTGAAGCCCTTCGATTTCGGTGTGGACATAAGCGTCTACTCGGCCACGAAGTTCATAGGCGGCCATGGAAACTCCATTGGCGGCATCATCGTGGATTCAGGGAGATTTAACTGGAAGAACAGCAAGTTCCCCCTGATTACAGATCCCGAACCCAGTTATCATGGCCTCAACTTCCACGAGGCTCTCGGCAAGCATGCCTATATCGTCAAAGCGCGGGTGACGCTGCTGCGCGACCTCGGTCCGGCCATGAGCCCCTTCAACGCCTTCCTCTTCCTCCAGGGATTGGAGACGCTTCACCTGCGGATGCCGCGGCATTGCGAGAACGCCTTGGCCGTGGCCGAATACCTGGGTAATCACCAGCAGGTAACTTGGGTCAATTACCCGGGGCTCAAGACCAACCCGGAATATGCAAGGGTCAGGCTCTACTTCCCCAAGGGCGCCGGGGCCATCATCGGCTTCGGCATCCAGGGCGGTGTCGTGGCGGGCAAGCGCTTCATCGAAGCGCTTGAGCTCGTTTCGCACCTGGCGAATATCGGCGACGCTCGGACGCTGGCTATCCATCCTGCGTCGACCACCCACCAGCAGCTCTCGCCCCATGAGCAGCTCGCCACCGGCGTCACGCCGGACTTCATCCGGCTCTCGATTGGGCTGGAGCACGTCGACGACATCATCGCCGATATCGATCAAGCCTTGAAAAAGACATGAGGAGACCACAGACTATGATATATGACGATATAACAAAGACTGTTGGAAGGACGCCCCTGGTACGGATAAACAACTTGACAAAAGGCCTGCATGCCACGGTACTCGCCAAGCTCGAGTCGTTCAACCCGCTCGCATGCGTCAAGGACCGCATCGGGGTGGCCATGATCGATGCGGCTGAGAGGCAAAGCCTTATCAAAAAGGACACGGTCATCATCGAACCCACCAGCGGCAATACGGGAATCGCCCTAGCCTTCGTCTGCGCCGCCCGGGGCTACAAACTGATCCTCACCATGCCGGAGACCATGAGCATCGAGCGCCGCCAGCTCCTCGCGATCCTCGGTGCCGAGCTCGTCCTGACTGAGGGCAAGAAGGGCATGACCGGTGCGGTGGAGAAGGCCGAGGAACTTGCGCGGGATATGCCGAACAGTTTTATCCCGCAGCAGTTCAAGAACCCCGCCAACCCCGAGATCCATCGGAAGACCACCGCCGAGGAGATCTGGACCGATACGGATGGCAACATCGATTTCTTCGTCGCCGGCATCGGCACGGGCGGGACGATCACCGGCGTGGGCGAGGTCCTGAAGGCCCGCAAGCCGTCGGTCAGGATCATCGGGATAGAACCCGAGGATTCTCCGGTCCTGGCTGGTGGAAAGCCCGGGGCGCACAAGATCCAGGGGATAGGCGCCGGGTTCGTCCCGGAGATCCTGAACCGGGACATCCTCGACGAGGTCATCCTGGTCAGGCACGAGGATGCCGGAAAAATTGCACGGCGCCTGGCCAAGGAGGAGGGCATCCTCGTGGGGATATCGAGCGGCGCCGCCATGTGGACAGCTCTCGAGGTGGCAAAGCGCGCAGGGGCAGCGGGCAAGACCGTGGTCGCCCTCCTGCCGGACACGGGCGAGCGCTACCTCTCGACCTGGCTCTTCCAGTGAAGCGGAGGCGGGGACAGTGCAAAAATCAGACCCCCGGGATGACCACAGAGCCCCCTGGAGATTCATACAGATGTCAGACAGCAGGACAGTTCACTGCAGCCGGTGTTCTTCAAGGTTCTTCACGGTTTCTGACAGAGCGCACATGACCAAGATGATGGAGAGCTTGCAAAGGAGGCGGCCGGGATTATTATGCTAGGCAAGCACTCCGTGACGGCTGCAGCGCACAAGACATTCCCTTCCCGCGTGCGCGCCCGCTGCGGTAGGAAGAAAAGATATGAATGCAGAATGTAAGGAGGAACGTATGCAAAAGATCGGTTTGATGCTCGTGGTGTTGATGGTGGTAACCGGCGTCTCCTATGCCAAGGGATATGAGGTGAGCAAGCAGGCGGGGTCGTACACAGTGGCGGTGAAGATGGACAAGAACCCGCCGATAGTCGGCAGCAACGGGATCGCTATCACGGTGAAGGACGCTTCCGGAAAGGCCGTCACCGACGCCAAGGTCAGCCTGGAGTACGGGATGCCCGCCATGCCCGGGATGCCCGCCATGCATTACAAGGCGCAGACCGCACTCAAGGGCGAATCGTACGTGGGGACGGTCGACTTCTCCATGAGCGGGGCCTGGTCCCTGAATATCAGGATTGCTCGCGGTGGCAAGACCGACACGCTCAAGCTCAATGTTGACGTGCGCTAGCCGGGGATGAATCATGACCGCTCTTTGGCGATCACTGGGGTGGGCGCTGTGCTTCCTGGCGATCCTCTGCACCCGCCTTGCGGCCGAGGAGCCGCCCCTGTCCCTTCGTGACCTCGTTGACGAGGCCCTGCAGAAAAATCCGGAGATCCTCGCAGCGCAGGCAAAGGCGAACGCAACCAGGCAGAGGGTCTCACAAACCGGGAGTCTGCCCGACCCTATGCTCTCCGTGGGGTACCAGAACGAGGGACTGAGCAAGTACACCTATGGGGAATCGCCGGATGCACAGTGGATGTTTTCCGCCTCCCAGACCTTCCCCTTCCCCGGGAAGAGGTCGCTCAAGGAGGATGCGGCCGCTTTGGAGGCCGAAAGCGCTGCCGCCGCAGTGGATGCCGTGCGGGTGCGGATCGTCTCCCGGCTTGCCGAATCCTACTACAACCTCTTCCTCGTGCATAAGGACGGTGAACTCATCAATGTCCGCCTGCCGCTCATTCGGAAAGTGGAGGAGCTCGCCCTTGCGCGTTACGCCGCCGGCGTAGGTCCTCAGACCGATGTCATCATGGCCCAGACTGAAAAGTACCTGCTCATGGAGAAACAGGAGATGAACCGGCGAAGACAGGAAGCACTCGAGGCCATGATCAATAAGACCCTGGGCCGGGAGGTGAACCGGCCGCTGGGCATGCCGGTCGAGCTTCCACCCACCCCGTATGCCCATACCCTGGACGAACTGCTCCCCAATGTCGCTGAGAAAGCTCCTGAACTCATCTCCCAGAAAAAAATGCTCTTTGCCTCTGAAAGGGGGCTGCAAAGCGCCCGCAGAGAAACCTGGCCGGATATCACCCTGACCGCCACCTATGCCAACCGCGCCGGCGGCTATCAGGACATGTGGGGGCTTTCCGCCGGCATCACCGTGCCCATATTCTATGCCCGTAAACAGAAGGCCGGCATCGACGAAGCCCTGTGGAACCTGTCCACGGCCCAGCGGGAGTTTGAGGCCTCTCGGCTCGCGCTCGCAGCGGATATCCGCGATAACCTCGCCATGGTCCAGGCGGCCGAGCGCCTCATGGGGCTCTATAAGAACGGTCTGATCCCGAAAACCAGACAGGACGTCGATGCCGCTCTGGCCAATTATGCTGCCGGCAAACTCGAGGCAGGCACGGTCCTGGTGAAGCTCAAGGCCGCCTTCGACTATGAACTCCTGTACTGGCAGCAGTATGTCGAGCGGGAAAATGCCATTGCCCGGCTCACCGCCCTGACGGGGGCCTTCGGCAAGGAGGAAGAGCGATGAAATATAAAAGCGTGCTCTTTTGGGGGGGAGTCGTTATCGTGATCATGGGGATATTCCTCGCATACTATGTGATGCGCGCTCGTATACACGAACAGGCAGCTTCGCCGCCGGTGTCCCAGCCCGCCGAGGTGCAGTCCGTCCCTACTGAGGGAGAGGGCGAAGTTCCGACGGTGGAGATCCCCACGGAAAAGCAGCGGCTCATCGGGGTGAAAACCGCTTCTGTTGCTACGGTTCCCCTGCACAAGGACATTCGTCTGACCGGGCGCATCGAGTATGACGAACAGAAGCTCACTACCATCAATACCAAGGTTGACGGCTGGATCGAGCGCCTGTATGCCGATTATACCGGCCGATATGTGCAAAAAGGTGAGCCCCTGGTCGAGATGTACAGCCCCGAACTCCTTGCCGCCCAGCAGGAGCTCATCCACCTGCGCGCCTGGGATGCGCCGCGTACGGATGATGCCCTGGATGCCATGGTCGCCTCGGACACACGCGACCTCCGCGATGCCGCCCGCCGGCGTCTGAAACTCTGGGACATCACGGAGGCACAGATCCGGCGGATAGAAGCGACGGGCACTCCGCTGCGGACCATGACCATTCTGAGTCCGATAACGGGGTATGTCATGCAGAAGTATGCCCTCAAAGGCATGCGGGTGATGGCCGGGGAGCGGCTCATCGATATCGCCGACCTGGGGGTCGTGTGGATCACGGCCGATGTCAGCGAGCCGGACATCGAGCTCGTTCGCCGCGGCCAGAGCGCGCAGATCACCCTTGACAGTTTCCCCGGCAAGGTTTTCAACGCGCGCATCGCCTATGTGTATCCCGTCCTGAATGCCGAGACAAGGTCCGCCCGCATCCGTTTTTCCCTACCGAACCCCACGGGTATGTTCAAACCTCAAATGTATGCCAATGTCGAGATCGCCATCGATCTCGGCCTAAGGCTGGCAGTCCCCGAGGATGCCGTGCTCGACACCGGAGAGCGGCAGATCGTGTATGTCGACCGGGGGGACGGCAGCTTCGAACCGCGGGAGGTGCTCTGCGGCATTCGGGGCGATGGATACCGCGAAGTCCTGAAAGGACTGAAGGAAGGTGAACTGGTCGCTGCATCCGCCGTCTTCCTGATCGATTCCGAGGCCCAGCTCAAGGGCGTCACCCCGCTGCCCCGCTGAGGATCCACGATGCGTACAGAAAAAGCTCAATCCCCCCGACCTCCCTTGATCTCAAAGGGGGGCAATGCCCCGGCAGATATCTAGCCCCCCTGAGGATTCAGGGGGGCTGGGGGTATGAGCTCTTTGAGGGAGAAGATATGATTGAGAAGATCATCGCTGCCAGCGCGCAGAACCGGTTTATTGTCCTGCTTCTGACTGCCATCGCATTGGCCTGGGGGTACTGGGCGCTCGCGAACAGTCCCCTGGATGCAATACCCGACCTGAGCGACACCCAGGTGATCATCTACACCGAATGGCCGGGCCGGAGTCCGGACCTCATCGAGAACCAGATCACCTACCCCATCTCCTCCACCCTGCTGGCCGCCCCTCAGGTACAGGCAGTGCGCGGCTTCTCCTTCCTGGGGACCTCCTTCATCTACGTCATCTTCAAGGAGGGCACCAATATCTACTGGGCCAGGAGCCGGGTAATCGAATACCTCCAGGCGGTGAAGAACAAGATCCCCTTGGGCGTCAACCCCGTGCTCGGACCGGATGCCACAAGCCTGGGTTGGGGATTCTCGTATGCCCTGGTCGATGAAAAGGGTGGGCACGACCTCGCGCAGCTGCGCTCGCTCCAGGACTATACCGTGAAGCTTGCTCTGGAGAGTGTACCGGGCGTGTCCCAGGTGGCCTCCATTGGCGGCTTTGTGAAGCAGTACCAGGTCAATGTCGATCCGACAAGGCTGCGTGCCTATAGTATTCCCCTGACCAAGGTCATGGATGCCATACGCCGGAGCAACCTCGATGTGGAAGGCCGGGTGCTCGAACTCTCCGGGGTCGAGTACATGGTACGGGGCCGGGGGTATCTGAAAGGCATAGCCGATCTGGAAAATATCTCCGTCGGCACGGACGGCAACGGTACGCCCATCCTCGTCAAGCACATCGCCCGCGTGCAGATCGGTCCGGAGATCAGGCGCGGCATGGCCGATCTCGACGGCAAGGGAGAGGTCACGGGCGGAATAGTCATCGTGCGCTTCGGCGAAAACGTGCTCTCGGTCATCGAGCGCGTCAAGGATAAGATCAGCAAGGATATCGCCCCGTCGCTGCCGCCGGGGGTGAAGATCGTTGTCACCTATGACCGCTCCGATCTCATTTACCGCAGCATCGCCACTCTCAAGGCCGAGATCGTCAAGCTGACCATTGCGGTCAGCCTGGTCTGCCTTCTCTTCCTCTTCCATCTCCCGAGTGCCCTGGTGGTGATCCTGACCCTGCCGGTGGCCATCATGCTCGCATTCGTCTGTATGTACTACCTGGGCATCACCTCGAACATCATGAGCTTAAGCGGCATCGCCATTGCCATCGGCGCCATGGTGGATGCCGCCATCATCATGGTGGAGAATGCCCACAAGAAGCTCGAAGGGGGTCAAGGACCGCGGGTGCAGCTCATTGTAGAAGCGGCGTGCGAGGTAGGACCCTCGCTCTTCTTCTCGCTGCTCGTCATCACCGTGGGTTTCCTGCCGGTCTTCACCCTCCAGGCCCAGGCGGGCCGGCTCTTCAAGCCGCTGGCCTACACCAAGACCTTCGCCATGCTCTTCTCCTCGCTGCTGGCCATCACCCTTACCCCGGTCCTCATGACCCTCTTCATCCGGGGCAGGCTCAGGCCGGAAGGCAGAAATCCCATCAGCATCTTCCTGCACTGGATCTACGAGCCGGTCGCCAGGTTCGCCCTGCGCTATACCAAATCGGTCATCATCGCGGCACTGCTTCTCATGGCGGCCACCGCCTACCCGGTTCTCAAGCTCGGCAGCGAGTTCATGCCGCCGCTCTATGAAGGCACCCTCTTCTATATGCCGGTTACTGTTCCGGCCGCGTCCATCTCCGAGGTGGCGAAGCTGCTCAAGCTCCAGGACCGGATCATCAAGAAGATTCCCGAGGTTGCCTCGGTCTTCGGCAAGGCGGGCCGGGCCGAGACCGCCACTGATCCCGCCCCGCTCGAAATGTTCGAGACTGTCATCAACCTGAAACCGGAAAATGCTTGGCGGCCTGGTCTCACGGTGGACAAACTGAAGGACGAGCTCGATGACGCACTCACCATCCCCGGAGTGGCGAATTCCTTCACTATGCCAATCAAGGCCCGCATCGACATGCTCGCAACCGGCATCCGTACTCCGGTGGGGATCAAGATCCTGGGGCCGCGCCTGGAGGAGATGGAGACGATCGGACGGGCACTTGAAACCGCCCTGCGGGATATCCCCGGGACCCGCAGCGTCTATGCGGAACGGGTCACCACGGGCTACTTCCTCGATTTCGTGGTGAGACGGCAAGCGGCCGCCCGTTACGGGTTGAATATCGACGATGTTCAGGAGATCGTGGAGTCCGCCATCGGCGGGATGAACCTTACCACGACCGTCGAGGGCCGGGAACGCTACCCGGTGAACCTGCGGTATGCACGCGAGCTGCGCAACGACCTCGACAAGCTCGGCCGGGTGCTCGTGCCCGTCATGCCAGCTCTGATCCAAGCAAGCCCGGGCATGTCCTCGGTCTCCCAGGCTCCGCCCTCAGTCGCCTGGATACCGCTGGGTGAACTCGCGGATATTCGTATCATCAGGGGGCCGACAGTCATGAAGAGCGAGCAGGGGCTCCTGACCTCCTATGTCTACATCGACTTCTCCGGCCGGGATGTGGGCGGCTACGTAGCCGAGGCACGGCAAAAGGTATCTTCGCTTCGTCTCCCCCCCGGTTACCGATTGGAATGGAGCGGTGAGTACGAGTACCTGCTCTCCACGCATGCGCGGTTGAAACTGGTCATCCCAGGCACCCTGTTCGTCATCTTCGTCCTCATCTATCTCAACACCCGCTCGACCGTGAAGACCATGATCGTGTTGCTGGCCGTCCCGTTCTCCCTGGTGGGCTCGTTCTGGCTCCTCTACCTGCTCAACTACAATCTGAGCATCGCCGTCTGGGTGGGAATCATCGCCCTGGCCGGCCTCGATGCCGAGACCGGCGTGGTCATGCTGCTCTACCTCGACCTCGCCTACGAGCAGTGGCGGCGCGAGGACCGCATGACCAGTCGGGAGGCCCTTAAGGCTTCGATCATGGAAGGAGCCGTGAAACGCATCCGGCCCAAGATCATGACCGTGAGCGTCATCCTGGCCGGCCTCATCCCCATCATGTTCAGCACCGGCGCCGGCTCGGACGTGATGAAGCGCATCGCCGCTCCCATGGTGGGCGGGGTCGTCACCTCGACCATCCTCGAACTCATCATCTACCCCAGCATCTATCTGCTCTGGAAGGGACGTGCCTTCACGTCCAGCACCCAAGCGACCACACCCGATGTGTAAGTATGCTTACAATTTTGCAGGAAAGCAAAATTGGGCGTGCCGAAAGGCACGCCTGAAAGGCGAGGGCTAAGGATGGACCGAGTCAATTATCTTACCCCACCTTGATTTCAAAGCAGGAGCTTGAGATATTGATCGAGCGCTGGTTGCGATTCAGTACATATACAAACATCTTGATCAACACCGCAGAGGACAGCAAGTGGTATTCGGTACATCCCAACCAGGAGGCTCGGCATGGAAATGGGGACGGAAGGGTTTCACAGCCGCAGGAAGCCCTGTACAGACAGGCCAATATTCTGGCCCTCATCACGATCTTCTACAACATCCTTGAAGGGGTGTTCTCGGTCTGGTTTGGCTTCGACGACGAGACCTTCTCGCTCTTCGGCTTCGGGCTCGATTCCTTCGTCGAGGTCATCTCCGGCATGGGGGTGTGGCACATGCTCCAGCGTATCCGCCGGGCCGGGGAAGGGTATCCAGACAGGTTCGAGCGCCGGGCACTGCAGGTCACCGGTACGGCCTTCTACCTCTTGACCGCAGGCCTCATTATCACGGGAATCATGAACATCATTCAGGGCCATAAGCCCGAGACGACCTTCTGGGGAATCATCATCTCCGCCATATCCATCATCGCCATGTGGGCACTCATGCACTACAAGGTAAAGGTGGGGAAAGAACTGCATTCCGAGGCCATCCTCGCCGATGCCAGTTGCACGAAGACCTGCCTTTACCTCTCCATAGTGCTCCTCCTGGCGAGCGTGGGATATGAACTGACCGGCATCGGCGGTATCGATGCCGCTGGCGCCATCATCATTGCCGCTTTTTCATTCTACGAGGGGCGTGAGGCCTTCGAGAGAGCCGCGGGCCAATCCTGCTTCTGCAGCGAATGTCACGAATAAAAGCTCGATCCCCCCGACCCTCCTGAAGATTCAGTGGGGTCAGGGGGAATGCGCTTTCTTACTGCCCCTCCCAGCCCGCGAGCCGTGCCCACAGCCACCAGGCGGCGTAGGCCTTAAGATTGCCGTTCAAGGGTTGTGT
>CAYGXB010000025.1:0-17209 GCA_964353605.1 uncultured Bacteriovoracaceae bacterium | reverse complement strand
TTCCGATTTTCGTATTGAGCTTAATCTTGACGCCAAGCTCTTCGATGATCTTGATCTCGGCCATGATAGTGTCCCTGGGCAGACGGTATTCGGGGATACCGACGGTGAGCCAGCCGCCAGGCACCGGCAGGGCTTCGAACACGGTGACGTCATAGCCCTCGATGGCGAGGTAGTAGGCTGCGGACAGGCCGGCAGGGCCGGCTCCGGCGATGGCGACTTTCCTGCCTTTCTTCTCCTTAACCGCGGGGATGTATCTCGTCTCGGCGTTGAGGTCGAGGTCGGCCACGAAGCGCTTGAGGTGCATGATGTCGATGGGCTCATCCACGTTGCCTCGTTTGCAGGCCTCTTCGCAGGGGTGATTGCAGATGCGTCCGCACACGGCAGGGAAGGGGTTCTCCTGCTTGATGAGCTTGAGCGCCTCCTTGTACTTACCCTGGGCGATGAGCGCCACATATCCCTGCACGCTGATGTGCGTCGGGCAGGCGGCCTTGCAGGGCGAGGTCCCCCGCTTGTCGATGGCGAAGCCGCTCGGGATAGCCTGGGGAAAGTGCCGGAAGATCGCCTTACGCTCGTTCAAGTTCTCGTTGAACTCGGAAGGGACGGTCACGGGGCAGACATTGGTGCAATCTCCGCAGCCCGTGCACTTCTGGAGGTCGACGAAACGGGGGGCTTTGGTGAGCTTTATCCTGAATTTTCCCGGTTCGCCGTCAAGGGCCTCGACCGTCCGGCGGGTGAGAATTTCGACGTTCGGATGCCTGCCGACTTCGACGAGTTTGGGGGAGAGGATGCAGGCGGAACAGTCATTCGTAGGGAAGGTCTTGTCAAGCTGGGCCATGACCCCGCCGATCGAGATCCCGTTTTCCACGAGATACACCTTCATGCCTGAATTTGCCAGGTCCAGGGATGCCTGGATACCCGCAATACCAGATCCGACAACCATTACTGCGCCGATTTTTTCGTTAGTCTTGCTCACCCGACCCACCTTGTATTGAATGAAGTCTCATTTTTCTATACAAATAAAAATGTAAATCATAAACGGGATAGTGTGTCAAGATATACTTGCTCTGCTTATGCCTGGTTTGACAGGGGTATCAAAGCACATGTTCCCTGCGCTTATGCCTCCCGGTAGGGGAGACGTAAGCTTGTGTGCCAAGGTCGAAAGAACGGGCTTTACTTGCGTTCGTGAGCTCTATGCACCTGGCCGTTTACTCCCTGGCAGGGCAAGCAATTCCATAAGATCGCTTGCCTTTCTCCGGCGGAATACGGTATAGCCCTGCTATGCGGAGACATGCTGTATCCTGCCTGCTGTTCGTTATTATTTCATCCGGGTGCGCTCGTCTCGAGATACCAGCGGAAGGGATATTTCCATTAAGGGCGGAGTTCGAAGGCGCCGCCATCGTTCAAGGGAAGATCATGCCCCTGTCTGGGGCAGTCGTCCTTGCCTCGGCCGAATCGGGAGTGGCCCAGCTCTATGGCCCTGGCGGGCTCGCCGCCTATATCCTCGATACGCAGCACGGGGTTCTCCAGGTCAAAGATGCCTGGGGCCGACCCATCCGGAGTTACACGATCCCGGTCAAGGACTGCATCGGGGCCCTGGCAGGGATCCCGCCGCGAGGGCTGTACCTCTGCAAGAAGCGGGAGGAGGACAGGGTAAAGGTCGTGTATCTTTGGGGAGTGATGATCCTCGATTCCAGGATGCAGCCGAGGCAGATGCACATAGGGGGGGATATGCCTTTGGATGTGACCTTTGTCCCAGAGGCAAAGGGGATTTCCTTGATGGTACAGCAGGGTTCTGATAAACTAACGCTTACGATCACGATACGGGAAGGCGGGAGATGGATGCATGATGACAATCACCTGTAAACTATGCGGGAAGAAGATCATCTGGGACGATTTCAATGCCATCGATTTCAAGTGTCCGAGATGCGGTGAAAGGCAGAACATGCATCAGTCAATCAGGGAGAACATTGAACGCAGGGAACAGGGGGAGGCACTCAAACTGCTCCACTGCCCAGGGTGCGATGGCATCGTGAACCGTCTGTGGTTCATCCGTTGCCCGCATTGCAACCAGTGGGTATTCGGCGGCCGCGCAATCAGTGGGAAGTGGTTTGTCACCTTCATCGTCCTGCTCTGTTATATCCTTTTTTCCCTGTATTATTTTATCTATATCCATTGAACAGGCAGGGAGCACTACCCTTGGCAATCAGACCGGAAAAGATCAAGGCCCTTGAGGAGCGTTTCAAGGCCCTCGGCATCGAAGAGCGGGATATCCTCGAAAAGTTTGTGAGGGCGCAGGGCAGGGGAGGGCAGAAGGTCAACAAGACTTCCTCCTGCGTGTACTTGAGGCATATCCCGACCGGCATCGAGGTGAAGTGTCAGACGGAGCGGTCCCAGGCCATGAATCGCTTCTTTGCGCGGAGGATTCTGGCCGACAAGGTTGAGGAAATGAAGGACGGTCCTAAGACCGATGCACGCAAAAGGATCCGGAAGCAGAAGCAGAAGCGGGCGAAACGGGTGCGGGAGAAGGCTAGCCAGCGGTCACGTACTGCCCGTGAAGATATACCGGTAACACGGGATGCGACATCAGAGACCTGATCCATGAGTTTCACTGCCAAGTTTTTCCTGTTCCAAACCATGATCCTCGTCCCGTTCGTCTCGGGTTACCTTACCAAGAGGAGGTATGGCAACCCGGAGACCTTCACGAAGCGGCTTATAAGGCTCAATTTAATCGTTGTCGAGCCGCTCATCGTGCTCTGGAGCATATGGGGCCTCACGCTAAAGACCGATCTCGCTTTCCTTCCCTTAGCCGGCCTGCTCATGGTCTTATGCGGCCTGTTCCTCGGTACCTACCTGGTCCCGCTCTTGAAACACAGCGGCCGTGCGCGAGGAAGCTTCATCATCAGCGCCTCCATCGCCAACCACGGGTTTACCATGGGCGGATTCCTCTGCTACATCTTCTTAGGGGAAAAGGGTCTCGGACTTTCCTTCATCTTCATCGCCTATTTCATACCCTATATCTTCCTCGTCATATTCCCCTATGCGCGGCTGGTTGCCACCGGGGAACGCTACAACATGCTCTTTGTCAGTAACTTCCTCCTGAACCCCCAGAACAAGCCCCTCTATGCGATCATAGCGGCCATCCTGCTCAGGGCCATGGGTTTTGAACGGCCCCGGATATTCTTCCCCATCGATCTCCTGCTCATGCTTTCCATCGCCGTGTATTATTTCGCCCTTGGGGTCAATTTCCTGATCCGGGATCTCTTCGCATTCAACCGGGATAATCTCCTGCTCTGCTCCATCCGGTTTTTGCTTGTGCCTCTGATCACCATGCTGATCCTTACTGCCGTGCACCTTGATCCGGACGTCGAAGCGGTCATCCTGATCGAGTCATTCATGCCCGTTGCCGTATATTCAGTCATGTCCTCCGTTCTCTTCGATCTGGACGCAAAGCGCGCATCCAGCATGTTCGTCTTTAACACCATTGTCTTTCTGGCCGTGGTGTTCCCCTGCCTGTTTTGGTTCAAGGGGATACTCTTGCGGATCATAGCCTGAGGGTGGAGTGTGGGGAAATGTTTATACTATGCCATCCTGTTCGATTTCGGCGGGGTGCTGGCCGATGAGGGTTTCAAGCATGGCCTGCAGCTCTATGACATTGATATACCCAGAAAGATAAGACGGGCGCATTGCCCGCTCTTTTCATTTCGCTTGCCATAGCCCTCTTTCTCTGAAATAAACAATCCGTATGCATATCATCCTGGAGATGCCGGCCCTCCTCAGGATTGTGATCGTTTTTGTCTGCATACTCATAGCGATACGGAGGAATCTCTCGCTCGGCAATGCCTTTCTACTCGGCGCCGTTACCCTGGGGCTCTTGTTTGGACTCGGACCAATTGCCATGCTGAAATCAGTCCTGCATGCGGTCCTGGATGCCAAGACCATATCCTTGGCGGTCATCGTCTCGCTCATCCTCATCCTATCGAGCAGTATGGAGATCTCGGGTCAGATGCAGCGGCTCCTCGGGGGATTCGGCCGTCTGAAGAGCCCAAGGCTCAACCTGATCTTCTTCCCGGCCTTGATCGGCCTTTTGCCCATGCCCGGGGGGGCGGTCTTCTCAGCCCCCATGGTGAAGGAGTTCGGTGCGCTCTCCGGATTGAAACCGGAAGAGATGAGCTTTATCAACTATTGGTTCCGCCATATCTGGGAGTACTGGTGGCCGCTGTATCCGGGGGTCCTATTGGCGATCACCCTCTCTGATATCAGCCTTTGGATATTCATGCCCGTCATGTTTCCGCTGACCGTGGTGGTCGTTATCCTGGGCATGTCTTTTCTGAGAGGGACCGGGACCGACAAGCGAGATGAATCAGGAGATTATGCGGACGCTACATCGCTTGCCCCCTTTCTCAGGGAGCTGCTCCCCATCGCTCTCGTGATCGTCCTCGGTCTGGGATCAGGGGTGATACTCTCCAAGAGCGTCCCGGCATTCACCGTTGCCAAGGAGAGCGGCCTCATCTTTGCGCTGAGCGTTGCCATCGTCATGGTCTGGCGAGCCAACGCCATGACCCACACGCAGGTCAAGGAGGCCCTGTTCAATCCGCAGCTCCTGAACATGATCTACATGGTATTTGCCATCCTGATATTCAACGGCATGCTTGAGGAAAGCCATGCGGTAGGTATCATCAACTCAGAATTGCGGATTCTGCCTGTGCCTCTCGCTTTTCTCGTCATAGTTCTGCCGTTTCTGGTCGGTGGACTGGTGGCAATAACCATGGCCTTCGTAGGCAGTACATTCCCGATCCTCATCGCGCTGGTGAACGCGTTCGGTCAGTCTGGACACCTGCTTGACTACCTCATGCTTGCATATGTAAGCGGGTATGCAGGCGTTATGCTTTCCCCGCTGCACCTCTGTCTGATCCTGTCCAACGAATACTTCAACGCCGATCTCCCGGCCGTTTACCGGTATATTCTGCCCAGGGCCCTTGCCTTGCTTGCCTTCGGCATTATCTATTTCTGGATATTGAAGGATTTGATCGGGATATGATCGCATTGCCCTCGTTCATTCCCCGGTAAGGTGCTAGAGTACCGTGGGCTAAACATCGCGAGTGGTGGGGAAAATGTTTATGGCTGGTGTATCCCTTGACTAATGCGAAGGTCATATAGTAGAACTGTTGCTCTGTGGAGGTGCGGGAGATGAAGTTAACGTACAAGCAAGCTGGTGTTGACATCGAAAAGCAGAACAGATTCCTCGATGACGTAAAATCCATCATAAAATCTACGTTTGGGCCTGAAGTGCTCGGTGGTATCGGTGGCTTTGCCGGACTTTTCCGATTCAACACACGCAATTATAAGGAACCGATCCTGGTATCTTCTACCGATGGCGTGGGAACGAAGCTAAAAGTCGCCTCCATGGCCGGAAAACACGATGGGGTGGGAATCGACCTGGTGGCCATGGTCGTGAATGACATCATTGTGGAAGGGGCGCACCCGCTCTTTCTCCTGGATTACCTCTCGACAGGGAAGCTCGACCCCGAGAAGGCGAAGACCATCATTTCTAGCATCGCCAATGGGTGCAAGGAGGCGGGGTGCTCTCTCATTGGCGGCGAGACCGCCGAGATGCCCGGCTGCTATGCGGATGACGATTATGACCTGGCCGGCTTCGGCGTCGGCGTGGTGGACAGCGATAACCATATCGACGGTGCGCGCATCGCCCGCAATGACGTGCTCATCGGGATCAATTCCTCCGGCCTTCACAGCAACGGCTTTTCGCTCGTAAGGAAGGTATTCTTTGAAAAGGCGAAGTATGCGGTTGACGCCTATGTGGAGGAACTCGGAAAACCGCTGGGCGAAGAACTCCTTACGCCTACCCGGATCTATGCGAAGAGCATCCTCAATGTTCTCAGAGACTTCAAGGTAAAGGGGATCGTACATATTACCGGCGGTGGTTTCCTCGACAATATCCCACGGATACTTCCCGACCGCTCCTGTGCGATCATTGATCGATCCACCTGGGAGGTCCCGCCCATCTTCAAGCTGATCAGGGAGATAGGTGAGATTGAGGATGATGAGATGTTCGGGACGTTTAACATGGGTATTGGCATGATCCTGATCGCATCGCCGAACGAGGCGGACGAGGTGCTCCTGCGGCTCAAAGGGCTCAAGGAAACGGCCCGTGTCGTCGGTATGGTCGATCAGCGCAGCGAAGGCGGCAAGCCAATCGTGATCACCGGGTAGGGCGCATTGATACGCCTGGGCGTTCTCGTATCAGGAAGCGGAACCAATCTCCAATCTATCCTGGATGCCTGCGAACGAGGGGACATTGACGGTCAGGTTGCCGTCGTCATCAGCAATGTCGCCGACGCCTATGCCCTGAAGCGGGCGGATCATAAGGGGGTTCCAACCCGCCGCGTTTCTCATAAGGAGTATCCGGGTCGGGAGGATTTCGATCGTGAACTCATCCGCATCCTCAAGGAATTCCAGATAGATCTCGTTGCTTTAGCCGGCTTCATGCGCATCCTTACGCCTGCATTTCTCAGGGCATTTCCGGGGAGGATCATGAATATTCACCCCGCACTCTTGCCAGCTTTCCCCGGCCTTGGAGTACGGCAGGCCGCGATCGAGCATGGGGTGCGATTTTCAGGCTGTACGGTGCATTTCGTGGATGAGGGGGTCGATACCGGTCCTATCATCATCCAGGCTGTGGTGCCTGTCTATCCCGATGACACCGAAGACGTGCTCAGGGAGCGGATACTCAGCCTGGAGCACAAGATATATCCGAAGGCAATCCAGTTGTTCGTTGAGGGAAGGCTAACGGTGGCTGGAAGAAAGGTCTACATCCGTGACTTGCAAAAGGATGAGGACCAGTGGTTGGCAAACCCGCCTTTGGACAGTTGAATGGACTGATTCTGATGAGCGCCTGTCTTCTAACTATTGCATGCAGGTATGACGGGAAATCCAAGTTCAAGCAAGAAATCCTCACGCTCTGCGGTTTATTATCGGTGCCACGTGGGTCTACGGCATTGCTCGGCTAGCAAAGGTGCGTTTTAAGGTCCTCAAGGAGCGGCGTTCATCCTGTGATGCGCATTGCGTATGGATAGATTGCCCACACTGAAAGGGACAGGGGGTAGCAGCCGCACTGGTGTCCGTAATGGAGCGGGCATATATAGTTAGAACGAGGACAGTTAGGAGTGCGAAAGTCAAGCGGGGTAACGCTCACCGAGCTCATGGTGACGGTGGTCATCATCGGGATCATGGCATCGCTTGCCATCCCAGGATTCGGAAGATTTTTGGGAAGCTCCAAGATCAAGCATCAGACAGACAAAATGGTCGGCGATATCTATCGGTCACGGGCTAAAGCGATCGAGCAGGGTGCCTCTTGGCATGTTGTCTTCAGCCCTGCACAGGAATCATACTATGCGTTCAGCGATCGGAATGCAAATGGAGAGCTTGACCAGGGAGAGGAAAGACAGGGACCATACAAACTGGATAAGGGCATCGCGTTCGGCTCGTTTGCGCCCCTCGGTCCGAATAACACGTTGATCCCTGAGGATGGGGTCAGTTTCCAGGACAATCACATCGCCTTTAACCGCATGGGATCCTGCAATGCCGGGACGGTCTATCTGAAATCCAGGGACACCTCCGCAGCGGTTCGGGTTTTGCCCGCATCGGGAACGACCTTGGCGTGGATATACAAGGGAGGCTGGGTAGAGAGATGAAAAGGGGGTTCGGTCTCGTCGAGGTGATGGTTGCGCTCGTGGTGATCGCCATATTTATCGTGGCCGTCACCCGCATGTACATGGCATCGGCGAGGGTAAACGCATATGCGGACAATCTCACCTATGCCTCCGCTTTAGGGCATACCAACCTCCTTTTTCTCAAGGCGCTGCCCTATGATGCACGCGAATTGGATGCAGGCTGGCATCGTGACCCAGGCAACCCGATACAGGAGGGGGGCAGGTCGTTTTACCTCTTCTGGTCAGTGCAGATGCAGCCAAAGGAAAAGGAGATCACGGCCTATGCAGCCTGGAACGACCGGGGGCAGGCGGATAATTTCGGTGCCCTGGCTGAACTCCAGGGGAGCGGCTGCGCCCATGTGGAATTCAGGGGGCGCGTCGAGCCGATCTTACCCTGACAAAGGGCGTCTATGCTGCTATCTTCGCATCCTTCTGGATTGAGGGGTGCAATGGATGGGTGTTGCATGCCCTTTGAACAGTGGGCGTCGTAAAACTACATGACCTCCTGCTCGGTCTGCGCGACCGCCATGTCGATCTGGGCTTTGAGCTCAGCCGGCAACCCCGGGATGTCCACGCTCATGAACCCGCGCACGATGGTCGATGTGGCCTCGTCTTCAGATAGCCCCCGCGACATGAGGTAGAGGATCTCCTCCTGGTTGATCTTGCCCACCGCCGCCTCGTGCGACATCTCGACCCCCTCGGCCTTGCCATGGAGCTCCGGGATGGCGAGTATATCCCCGCCCTTGAGGATGAGGCCCCGGCACTCGAGGTGCGCCTTGATCCCCGGCACCTCGCCTACAAGGTGACCCCGCGATATGATCGTCCCGCCATTGCTGATGGCCCTGGCAATGATCTCTGCCCTCGTTTCCGGGGCCATGAGGAATATGCGGCCGCCGACATCGAGCTCCGCACCCGGATGCCCGACGAGCAGGCTGTAGAAACGCGCTACCGCCCCTTTACCGACAAGACGGGTAGTCGGATACATTTGGAGCGACTTGAGCGGCTTCATGCAGATGTAGTTGTTCAGGAAGAGACCGCCTTCTTCCACGACGCCGACTGAGCGCGGCCGCACCATCATCCCTTCGGCCCAGTGGTGGATCATGGTGAAGCTCAGCATGGCATTCTTCTTCACGAAGAACTCGGAGATGCCCACATGCAGACCTTTGAGAACGTGCGCTCCGGAGACGCACCCGGTGATGACGTGGAGCTCTGAATCCTCCTCGGCGATGATGAGATTATGCACGTTCTGGCTCAAGGCATCCTGGTGGAGATAGAGACACGCCTGGACAGGGAAGGTGACCTTGGCGCCGGGCAGCGTTCTGATCACATAGCCGTTGTGGAGGTCGGTATGCGCTTTGGCCGTATACTTGTCCTGGTCCACCGCCACCAGCTTCCAGTAGTAATCTTTGATCCAGTCGAGCTTGAGCGCCTCCTTGATGGGGATGACATCGAGTCCGTCCATGATGGAGGAGGCATAGATCGCACTGGTGTCCTTCTGCACATACGATCCCGATCGCCCCTCCTCTGTGGCGTCAACCCCGGCCTTGATCATGAGCGATTTGTCTTCTTCCGGCAGTTGATCGAGACCCTGTACCGGATCATGGCACGCTCCCTCAACACAGAATGTAGTGAGATCGATGTCCGGACCGAGCGCCGCCTTCTTCTCCTTCGCATCTACGGCCTTCTTGTCTATCTCATGCATTTTATACACTCCTGATATCCTGCCCTGCTGATCGTCTGGAATATCTCCTGCGGGTTCCCTTTGCATGCCATGATCCCCTTGAACAAGACCTGGCCGCTGTCCGCTGGAACATAGTTGAGGATGTATCCCGTATGGGTGATGACAAGCCCCATCTTCATCCTTTTCCGGTGCGCCTGCTTCTGCGTCAGGTCGGTGTGCGCCAGGAAATTGCGCTGGAGCAGGCCGCTGATCGTATTCCCGATGAGCGAGATGTTCTCCAGATCGACACCGGACTCCGGCTCGTCAAAGAGCATGAGATCGGGATCTTGCGCCATGAGCTGGAGGAGCTCAGAGCGCTTGATCTCTCCGCCGGAGAATCCCGCATTGATGTCGCGATCGAGGAAATCGGTGAAATTGACCTGGGCCGCGAGCGCATCCACGTCCTTTTCGTGGTCTTTTGTGCATATCTTCACCATGTCGCGTGTCTTCAACCCATGGATGGTCGGTGGCCTCTGATAGGACATACCGATGCCGAGCTTCGCCCGCTCGTGTACCGGCATGTGAGTTATGTCCTGCCCCTTGAAGAGGATCCTGCCTGCCGTCACCTCATACTGGGGATAGCCCATGATGGTCATGAGGAGCGACGTTTTGCCCGAACCGTTCGGGCCGAAGAGGATGTGCACCTCGCCGGGACGGATCTCCATATCGACGCCCTTCAGTATCTCCTTGTCGCCGAGCTTGACCTGCAACCCTTCGATCTTGAGCATGCTGTTCTCCTATCCTGTATTCTTGAATCCGTGCCGCTGTGTTCTCCAGGTGTAACTTCCATACTAGAGTTTATCCTCCCGGAAATCAAGCCTCCAAAAGCAACACGCTCTTTATCCTTTTGCTGCAAGCACCTGCGATTGACAAGAAATCTAGGGGCACTCTAAACAAATACAAAATGCAACTTATGTTAAACTTATGTTATAGTATAGGTACGGCATACAACATAAGCATCCCTTAGTTTTTAGTTCATGTGAGCGTGAAGATCACCTCAAGCTGAAAACACGCGAGGTGATTATAACCTTTCGATAAGGGGGCGTGGTCATGAAAGAGATGGCAATAACCAGAAGGACATTACTGAAGATGGGTGCCATAGGGGGGACGGCAGCATTAGGCTATCCCGGCATCAGGCTCCTTTCCGGCATGCAGGGCAATGCGCATGGTGCACCTCTATATGCGGCCGAAACCTCCAAGGCCTTGCCAATAGAGAAGATACAAAATTTTTCAGGCATACAGCCGAATATCGTCATCATAAACTGTGACGATCTGGGGTACGGCGATCTCGGCTGTTACGGCAATAAGGCGATCCGAACTCCCAATATCGACAAGCTCGCAAGTGATGGTATCCATTTTACCGATTTCTACGCCTCCTGCTCCGTGTGCACACCCTCTCGGTACGGTCTGCTCACAGGGAGATACCCAGTCAGATCCGGTTTGATTTTTGTCCTGCCCGCGCTGGGGGAATCCGCAAACCGATTTTTTATCAGGAAATTGGGCCGCTGGTTTGGAAGGCTTGGTGCGGTGGACGTACAGGATGATTCTTATGTGAATGGCATATCCGAAGAAGAGATCACCCTGGCGGATGCCCTGAAAGTGGCCGGCTACAGAACGGGCATGGTCGGCAAATGGCATCTCGGGGATTTCAGCAAAAAGCCTCAGTATAATCCCCGATACCATGGTTTCGACTCATTTTTCGGGGTGCCTCACAGCAACGACATGTTTCCCTGCGCACTCTACCGGAATGAGACCATGCTGGAAGCGGATATCGGTTTGAATCAGGCGCGGCTCACCGGCCTCTATACGAAGGAAGCCATTGATTTCATCAAGAGATCTCAAGGCAGACCATTTTTCCTGTATTTCGCCCATACGTTTCCCCATCAGCCGCTCTACGCCTCGGAAAAGTTCAAGGATAAATCAAAGGTGGGCATCTTCGGAGATGCCGTGGAGGAGATCGACTGGAGCGTTGGGGAGATCATCAAGTGTTTGCGAGACCAAGGCCTTGAAAAGAATACCATCGTCATGTTAACCAGCGACAACGGTCCCTGGTACAACGGCAGTACGGGCGGACTCAGGGGCAGAAAGGGCCAGAGTTACGAGGGGGGATACAGGGTTCCCCTGATCGTCAAATGGCCGGGATACATTCCCGCGGGGAGCGTGTGCAGGGAGCCTGCGATGAATATAGATATCTACCCGACCCTGCTCCCGCTGGCCGGTCTCGAGCCCCCCTCGGATCGCATCATCGATGGCAAGAGCATCCAGGGGCTCCTCACCAGGAAGGAAAGCAAATCGCCGCACGATGTTCTGTACTTCTATCATTATGAAGAACTGGAAGGGATGAGGGTTGGCAACTGGAAATATTTCCGAAATATTAGCCATTATGTCTGGCCGCAGCCCGTTGACAAGAAAACCACCTTCATGGGCAAGATCTCCAAGGGGAATTTCGCGGACTGGCCGAACCTCTACAATTTCGAGTACGATACAGGCGAAAGCTATAATCTGGCTGCGCGCTACCCTAAAGTGTGCAAGCAGCTGGAACAAAGAATGCTGCAGTGGGAAAAAGAGATCGAGAAGAATCAGGGGGGATGGATCAAGAAATGAACTACCCCGCAGCAAGCAGCGCTGTATCGTACCCGCAGAGCATAATATACTGAGGAGTATGATCCATGAGTAAAACCCCCAATGGCATGGAATATGGGCCGAATATCAAGACCACCCGCTTCAACGCAGGTTTGAGCCTTCCCCTGGTCGACCTGGCAAAGAAGGTCAGCGACTATCCGATCATAAAATGGCTGCTCAACCCATTCTGGTCGCCGCGTTTCAACGAGGTAACGGCCATACCGATCAACATCGAGGTGAATCAGCCCGACAACGTCTCTGTGCCGCGGAGACTCCTGGAAAGATTGATAAACGAGGTGGAGAACATCTTCATCATGGACACGTGCTTCTGCCGCGAAGTGATGAAGTATAACCTCGAGCACAAGGATATCGGTTGCATGGCGCTGGGGCCGTCGGTGAAGAAGATTCACCCTTCGCATGGCCACCTCGTGAAGGATAAAAAAGAGGCCATCGAGCACGTCAGGAAAGCCGCGAAGGCTGGACTCGTGGCCGATATGGCTTGGACCTGGGTTGACCCCTTTACCTTTGGTTCGAAGCCCTTAAATGCGCAGCTTTTTTTCTGCTTCTGCGACGACCGGTGCTTCTACCGCGGGAACATGCGCAAACGGGGTCCTAACCTGAACAAGGTCTACAAAAAACTCCCCGGGGTCTCCATCTCCATCGATGCTCACAAGTGCAAGGGCTGTGGAACTTGCGTCGAAAACTGCTTTGCGGGTGAGATGAAGCTGATGAATAACGTGGCAGTTCCCGGACCAGACTGCAAGGCCTGCGGAAAGTGCGCAGAGTTCTGTCCCAATGGAGCTGTCACAGTGATCCTAGAGGACGAAGAGATTCTGTTCCGCAGCATGATGGACCGGATAGCGGCGAGAACGAAGATTACTTCCCCGTGACTAGGCATCCATCCCACATATGTTTTACGACATTTGCATGCATCGAGGGGCGAAAAGAGTGAACCATATTTCATAGTGCCATGCCCCTGGATAAATATATAACAAAGAAAAGGGAGGGCAATGATGGAGAGACAAAGCTTCTCAAGGCGATTTATCATCCCTGTCTTCATCATTTTTATAATCATATCGGTTGCATTTGTCGGGTATAGTTATGCCTGGCGGCTGGGGAGCCCATTCCTGCATCATCTCCTGGCCTCCCTATTGGGTCCGCTCTATTTCCTCTCGGTAGCGTTTGGGCCACTCTTTGTATATCCCGTAGCCTATTTCAGAGGCGCCTCTCCGAAGGAGCGCGTGATTGCATCCTTGATCAATCCGTTGCTATGGATGACCAAGGAATGCATTCGGCTCTACGCTTCATTTACCCTCCTTGAATGCCTGTATTTTTACCTCAACCTCCTGAACATATGGCTGATATTAGGGTTGGGAATTCAGATAGGAGTTGCCGAACTGCTGTGCAGGAAGAGGCTGAAGGGTCTCGGCCGGGATATCCAGGTCTTCGACGTGAGGATATGTGCCTTGCTCGGCACCTGTCTGCTCCTGTTTGTGCTCATGTATGCCTGTGGAGAAGGGGAAGGCATTTGGTCTGTTTACCTTGAGGGGTACAGAAGACTTTTCCATTCCGGCGTGTGACCTTCGATGTCATCATACATGATAAAGGTGGGAGGATCCGCCATGTCAACCAAGGAAACGATTGATGATTCAAACGGATTCAATTCGCTTCTTTCACGCAGGGACATGCTCAAGTACCTGGGCATGGCCACCGCATCAGGTGTGCTCAATCTATCCCTTTTAAAAGAACTCCAGGCGTTAACACTCGCCACCCAGCCGAAGGAAATCAGGCCCAATATCATCTTCATATTGAGCGACAACTGCCGATGGGATCACCTGGGATTCAAAAAGCACCCCTTCATCCAGACGCCGGGAATCGACAGGCTTGCCCGTGAAGGTGTTGTCTTCGAAAACGCATTCAATACCACTTCTCTCTGCAGTCCCTCACGGGCAAGCATACTCACCGGCACGTACGCCCATACGCATGGAGTTAAAAACAATCATACCGCCTGGACGGGGAGCAAAACGACCTTTCTGGAATATCTCAAGCAGGCCGGCTATGATACCGCTTTCATCGGTAAATGGCACATGCCGGGGAAGGGTCTGCCTGAAATGCCATTCCTGGATCAGTTCGTCTCCTATACCTACCGGGAAGGCCAGGGAAGCTACTTCGACTGCCCCATGCTCGTAAATGGGAAGCCGGTGCAGGCACAGAATTATATCACCCGGGAAGTGACCGACTATGCCATCGCATTCATGCAAAGGAACAGGATGAACCCGGACGGTTCCAAGCGGCCATTTTGCATATACCTGTCGCACCGATCCGCCCATCCGCCCTATAAAACCCCTGCGGATATCAAAGGCATGTACGCCAATGCAAAAGTCGACCTGCCTCCGGAAGTGGACGCCTGGTTCTCGAAAGCAGAAGGCAACGTCTTTCAAGGCATAATGACAAGTTCTTATGAGAACCAGTACCGCAAGTACTGTGAAGTCATCACCGTCATGGACAGGGATATACAGCGTCTGCTTGATAAAATCGAAGATCTCGGATTAAGAGAGAACACGCTGGTCATCTATGCTTCGGATAACGGTATGTTGTGGGGTGAACACAGGATGCACGGCATCAGGGAAGCCTATGAGGAATCACTTCGTGTTCCCTTCATAGTCCGCTGTCCATGGCTGATCCGCGATCCTGGTGGGCGCCGTTCGCAGATGGCCCTCAATATCGACATCGCCCCGACTATTCTGGACCTGGCGGGTATTCCGGTACCGAAAGATATGGAGGGCATCAGCCTTGCACCCACACTCGGGAATGCGGCTGTCCCAGGGCGCAATGCCTTTCTGGTGGAGTTCTGGAAATACTTTCCCGAGAATACCCCTACGTACGTCGGAGTGCGAACCCAAACGCACAAATACGTGGAATTTGAAAAGGGTCGCATTCCCTGGTTGTTCGATCTCACAGCAGATCCCCGCGAGCGGATAAATCTCTATAACACCCCTGAAGCCAACAAGCTTCTGCCGGAATTGAAATCGATGCTGAAAGGACTGCAAGAAGGAAAGAGGTATTAGGTGAGGATCGTGTGTGCTTGTAAATTCTAAAAAAGGAGGTGTGGAATAATGAGCGATAAAACCATAACCCGCAGGACTATGTTGAAGATGGGAGCCCTTGCCGGGGCGGCGGCCTTGTGCCCTGCCGGGGTCAGGCTCGTTTCTGACATGCCGGAAAATGGGTGGATGTCGGCGCTCGCCGCCGGGCTGCCTCGGACGGCTTCGATCCATAAGATGGCGGGTTTCACGGGTGCGCGACCGAATATCGTCCTCATCCTATGCGACGATCTGGGGCAGGGTGATCCCGGCTGCTACGGCGACAGGACCATCCGCACCCCGCATATCGACCGCCTGGCCTCCGAGGGCGTCCGGTTTACCGATTTCTACGCCTCGGCCTCCCTGTGCACACCCTCCCGCATCGGTCTGCTCACGGGGAGATATGCCATACGCTCAGGCCTTGTGTTTCCCCTTCAATCGGGAGGGCAAGGTTATACGAGCAGGTTCATGCAGGCCTTAGGTCGGGGTTTCGGAAAGTTCGGCGCCATGGATCTATCAGAGAAGAGCTTCGTGGATGGCATCCCCGACGCAGAGATCACCATCGCGGACGCCCTGAAGGTGGCCGGATACCGGACGGGGATGATCGGCAAATGGCACTTGGGCGATTTCAGCCATAAGCCCGAATACCACCCCCTGCGGCACGGCTTCGACGAATTCTTCGGCACGCCCATGACCAATGATGAGCTGCCCAATCCCCTGTACCGGAATGAGACCATGCTCGAAAAGGACATCGGTCTGAAACAGGCGCGACTCACCGGCCTCTCGACGAAGGAGGCCATCGGCTTCATCAACAGAAACAAAGGCAAACAGCCGTTCTTCCTCTATCTCGCCTACCATGCCCCGCACTTGCCGCTCTTTGCGTCGGAAAAGTTCAAAAACAAATCCCGTGCAGGCATCTATGGGGACGTGGTCGAGGAACTCGACGGGGGCGTCGGAGAGGTCATGCGGTATTTACGGGAAAACGGCCTGGAAGATAACACCGTCTTCATCTTCACGAGCGACAACGGCCCCTGGTACAACGGCAACCCGGGGGATGCCTTCCGGGGCAGGAAAGGGGAGAGCTACGAGGGAGGATTCCGGGATCCTCTGATCGTCAGATGGCCGGGACATATTTCCGCGGGGAGTGTGTGCTTGGAACCGGCCATGAACATCGACTTCTTCCCGACCCTGCTGGCGCTGACCGGCCTGGAGCTGCCCTCGGATCGCATCATCGACGGCAAGAATATCCTTGGGCTCTTAACGGGGAAAGAAATGAAGTCGCCGCATGATGTGCTTTACTTCTATCATGTGGAACAGCTGGAGGGAATACGGACTGGCGAATGGAAGTATTTCCGGTACATCAATCATTATACCTGGCCACAGCCGATTGACAAACCGACCACCTTTATGGGCAAGGCCTCCAAGGGCGAGTTCCTCGGGAATTGGCCGAACCTGTATAACCTCACAACCGATCTCGGCGAAAACTACGACCTGGCCTCGCGCTACCCGGACATCTGCCGGAAGCTGGAAAAGATCATGGTGGATTGGGAAAAAGAGCTGGAAAAGAACCGGGGAGGATGGATTAAAAGGTAAGCTGTGAGCGTAAAACCTCTGAATAATATCTTGGTAAAGCCGGCGGGTCCCGACTGCAACATGACTTGTGCCTACTGTTTCTACAGCGCCAAGCTGGAGCTTTTTCCCGAAGCGACCCACCGGATGATCGATCCTGTGCTGAAAGAGCTCATCAGGCAGTTCATGCAGCAGTCGGGCGAGGAGGTTTCCCTTGGCTGGCAGGGTGGCGAACCGACGCTGATGGGCCTGCCCTTTTTCCAGAGGGCCATCGAGCTGGAAAAGCGTTACGGAGAGGCAAAGACAGTCGGGAACGGACTGCAGACCAATGGCATTCTCTTGAGCAGCGAATGGGCGCGCTTCTTCAAGCAATACAACTTCCTCATCGGGCTTTCCCTTGACGGACCAGCGCATATCCATGATCACTACCGCCGCATGCAGGGAGGGCAGGGATCATGGTCACGGGTGGCGGATAATGCCAGGCTGCT
>CAYGXB010000024.1:0-17315 GCA_964353605.1 uncultured Bacteriovoracaceae bacterium | reverse complement strand
TCATCGCCATACCGAGGCCAACATTTGCAAATGTTGGCCTCGGTATGGCGATGATACATTCACACACGATCCTGTTTGGCAGTCTTTTTCCAGGCGCTTTAACGAAATCCGGTAGGTATGCTTTGAGGAGTTCGACTTCCTTTTGCCGTATTGGCATGGCCATGCACCCCGCAGACTGGCTCATGCAAGGCAAGCAGGGCGGGTATCAAAGTGATGAGGTCCCGGACAATTGGGTGGAGAAAGGGAAGGGAATATTTCGCCCTTTCGATATTCCTCTGAATGAACTGATTCGTGAGAGGCATAGCCCTCGTACCGTCAATTCCCTCACTGCCCCTTTACGAAAGAAACGGGCCATTCAAAAGCAGTACCCAATTCCCAATCCAACCTGGTAGGTTTTCTGCTCGATCTCCATATCGACATCTGGGGAACTCAAGCCCGTATCATCATAGGACGAGGAAGGGTCATCCCCGTACCAAGTCTGGGTCTGATATCCTCTGGCCAGTATGTCCATAGCTTGGAATGCGAGATCGGCCTGCCAATCGTTCCCGATCCTGATGCGCGAAGAGAGCCCGATCGAAAGACCATCGCCGGTGCATCTCCCATCAGATCGCTTGGAGCGCCGGATGTGATCATCCTCGTCCCGCACCCGTACGTGAGCCAGATAAACGATATCCCCGGCAAGGGAGATGCGAGGATGCAGCGCATACCTGGAGGTTATCCCAAGATACCAGGAATCATACTCAACCTCATAGGCAATGACATGACCTGTAATTGTGCAGGATTGATCCTGCCAGGGACCATACCCTACCTGGATAGTATCAGAGCCGTCGAATTCGAATCTCTGCTGCATATAGCCGCCAGTCACCCCTAGGGAGACCGATCCGAGCGCGAAGGGGAATATTTTGAGATTGAAGCCAAGGAGCTCTCCGGAGGCATCTACCTCGCTCTCGGAATAGATATCAACCCCCGGGTGCATAGCCCTGCCGAGGAAGAACGCTTCTTCTATATAGTCCGAGTCCTTGAGGTTGCCGGAGCTCTTCTTCCAGGGTCCTTGCATGTAGGCAACCCCTACCTCAAACACGCCGATATCCAAGGTATATTCGAGCCCTATGAGATACAGGTCAATCGGCCACTCAAGTCTGCTCCTGCCGGATATGAAATCGATCTCATAGGCGCTTTTCCCGGTCACATAAGCGGCCTCAAGTAAAAGTCTGCTCTGAAAATCGAGAGCGAAGAGGGGCACATGGACCATACATATGGCCATCAACAGCAATAGGCGTCGTATAATATGCATAAAGATCCCAAGCGCAAAAAATAGAGGCGGCAAACGTATTTAAACCGGTGAACAACGGTTTAGCAGAAGGGTTATGGCATTTTATGGTTCATAAATTCAACATGTTATATACACCACGCTGCCATCATTATGCCTCAAAATGCACCCCAGGTGCACCCCAATACCGCCCTTTGCAAAGGGGTAACATAGATTGCATAAGCTTGTAAAGTTTATGGATTTAGAATATGTTGATGAAAATTGGGGTTGGGCACTGCAGGCTGAAAAGGCAGATGTCTTGGCCCGCCCTCCCCTATTTTGTTAGAGGATACCGTTTGCAGGAGAACGGCCATGAAGAGAAAGAAATCAAAGGTCCATTCCGGGATGTTCCCCACGGAACGGATTGCATGCAGCCTGGAGGATAACTCTCCTCAGGAAATCAATCAGGCAATCAAGGAGTGTTTCCAACGTATACCCCTTGATAATCTCCTCAAGGGATTTGAACACCGAGCAGCCGAAGTCCTCGGGGAACTCCGATACCCGGTAACGCTTCAAGGGTTAAGGGTTTATGCCCAGACTGACCTACCCCCCCGGATTCAGGATATACGATCCATGCTCCTACGTCTTGAGGAGGTACGGGATTGTGCAAAGAAAGGGGACGTTGAAGGAGCGGCAAAAAATGCTATCCTCATGATGTATGCAGCCTGGCGAGCCGATATGAGACTAATGGAGACTACCGTACGTACTGGCTCCTGGGTCGAAGAAAGCGGAAAACGCACAGGCCAGTACAGAGGAGACACGGATAGCACTGAACGTATTCCCCTATGGGAGGACTGTCAAAATCGTGCTGACCGTATTTGGGCAAAGTTCCCCTCGTATGCCGTCTTAAGGGTTGCAAAAATGATCGAAAATGAGCTGAGAAAAGAAAACGAACCACCCTCGTGGGAGACCATCAGGAAGCGCATACGAAAAAAGCAACTTACTGCATTCTACTTGTAAGTATTCTTCTCACTTAGCACGAGAGGTCATGGTAGCATCCAGGAATATAATAGAAGTGGTAATATCTCTATATGACCTCAGACGTGAAAAGAAAAGCACGCAATGGTGCTATAGAATACTTTCCTTCATCACCTATCACCTTATGCTCACACCCTCCCAGGGTTGTTTTCATATTCACCCATTTTGCCATAATCTATCTTCGATAAACTCAATAACGAGATGGTTATACACAACAACTTCGCGAAGGGTTGCATGTCAGGTTTCAAGAATTCAGACAGAAATTAGATTGGTAAGTACACCTATTACTGGGCCCAGACCCATTTTATCTTGACAAATACATGGGATCATCATATTTTTTGAACAATCATTTAATTTATAGGGGTTGTTATGGCCAGAAAGAGTAAGGCTGCTGTGCGTAAGAGGGAAATTTTAGAGCATTTTTATCAGGTGATCAGAGATGGTGGGCTTGAGGGAGCTTCGATCGCTAAGATTGCCAAACATATGGGTGTCCACCCTAGCCTCTTGATACATTACTTCTCTACCAAAGAAGAGATGGTTGTAGAACTTGTGGGATACATGCTCGAAAGGTATGAAGAAACTTATCTCGCAAAGGTCGTTAAAATTAAGGATCCCAATAAGCGACTTGATGCACTCATGAATACCCTTTTTAGCAAAGATTGGATCAAGCTGATCGATGATACGGTATTCTATGCATGCTATTATCTGTCCTTCAAAAATGAGCGGATAAGAAACCGGTTTCGAGTAATGTATGACAATTTCAGAGAAATATTACGGAATGAGATTAAGATGTATATGAAACAGGGTATAGTTAATGTAACTGATGTTGAAAATGCTGTGAATCTTATCATTGCCCTTGCAGAAGGCATCGACTTCTATGGTAATGTTTATGGCGAGGATCGATATTCAGAAAATTTTAGCCAGTATGTGAAGGGACTGGCCTTGAATTTTCTAAAAACCGGAATGGGAACTATATAAAAGATATCAACTCGTTATCTAGAGGCTTGAGACCATATTGATGGTTGCATAAAATCTCGATCATACTTACTACTAAAGGAACAACTATACATACAACATTTAAATTAATTGACTATTCTATTAATATATTATACAGTGATTATGATTCTAAATTTATGCTGGATGATAGCAGGCAAATTACTCCTGGAAACCCAGGGGCAATTATCATGAGTGATGTGCATGCTGTGTTGAAAGGGATGACAAGCGATGAGGACCATAATGAGAACAGGGAAGTCAATGCAACACCTCTGGGATATTGCTCCTCTTCCACGGAGACATTCCACGAAAAGTAACAACCTGATTATCTAAACGTTTGTTTAGGGGAATAGTGCCCGACATAAGGGAGGTCCGGGTAGTGAAAGTGCAGAAAAATATGAATTTGCCCTTAAAGGTTAAATTCGGTTATGGGGCTGCTGAAGGGGCCAATTCCATGGTCTTCACACTTTTTTATACCTTTGGTATGTTCTTTTTTACCGATGTGGTGGGATTGAGCCCTGCGTTTGCCGGGATTATTCTGGCTGTTGGTACGCTTTGGGATGCCATTACTGACCCTTTGGTAGGCATATGGTCAGACAGCGTAAAATCAAAATGGGGCCGGAGACGCCCCTTCCTTTTGGGGATTGCAGTGCCATATGGGCTTGTCACTTGGCTGCTCTTTACTGACTTCGATCTTTCTCCGGCAATGACCAAGGCATATTTTCTCGTGATGGTAATTTTCTATTTTGCTGCCTTTACCCTTCTCAATATCCCCTATACCGCTCTAGCAGCGGAGATGACTCAAGATTACAACGATAGAACCAGCCTAAATGGATGGCGGGCTGGTTGGAGCCAGGTGGCTTCTATTATAGGCGCTGGAACACCTTTGGCATTAGCTACCTATTTTACAAAGATTGGAGGGAGTAAACGTTTTGGATGGTCTTGTATGTCGCTTATCTTCGGTCTGATATGTATCCCCTTAATCTTTTTTACATGGAGAATGACCAGGGGCCGCGAACTGTTTCCTGAGGTGACCACAGTTCATATAAAGGACGTGTGGAATGCGGCATTTAAGAACCGGCCTTTCCGCATTATTGTCGGTCTATATGCTTTTGCATTAATTGGGATGACGGTTGCAGGGTCGGTTGGGGTCTACTTTATGACCTATTTTATGGGATTTAGTGAAGATCAGATATCAGTGGCGTTCCTTATCCTGTTTGGTTTTACAGTCGCCTGGATACCATTAATAGATATAGTTTCCGAAAGGCTCGGTAAACGCAGGGCTTGGTTGATCTTTGTTGGTATGTGGGCATGTGTACAGATTATTGGAATACAGATCCTCATGAAACCTGAGAGAAACCTGCTTTTATATATCCTTATGGCCTTTGCTGCTGGAGGTCTCGTTGGGTCCTACCAGCTCGGTTGGGCAATGATTCCAGATTGTGTGGAGGTGGACGAGTTCAAAACAGGACATCGGAGGGAAGGACTATATTACGGAATAACCACTTTTACCCAGAAAACAGGTTGTGCCATAGCGCTGTGGATTGTCGGTGGGTTGCTCACCTGGGTAGGCTATGTTCCTGGTGTGCAGCAAAGCGAAAAAGCGCTCATGGGCATCAAAGCGATTTATGGCATTGGGGTAGCATTATGCCTCATCATCAGTATCTTGTTTGCGCTCATGCTCCCCATGACAAAAGATAAACACGATGCATTACGAAAAGCCATAGCACTGAAGAAAGAGGGGAAAGAGTTTGATACTCGGAGTATTGAGGATATTATTCGCTAAGCACACTAAACAAAATAAACAAAATAAAAATAAGAAAGAAACACTATGGATCCAACTGGACGTGTCATAGCAGCGCTTGATGGAAAAGCGTTAGGCCAAGTCCCAACCCTATCCGTTATTCTAGATGATCATCCCCTAAATCAGGTCTTAGGCTTTCCTCGCATTGAACCTTGGAAGATAATATCGCACCCAATTACCAAATTCATTCTAGACCGATGGGGGATGAAATTGGGACAACTTGTGGTTGACCCCAAAGAAATTATGTTTAGAAGCGCGGAGGCAGCAATCAGATTGGGCTTTGATGCATGTTGGGGATATCTTGAAACCGCATTCAAGATTTGGGATTCGAAAACGCTTCTCGAGGTATGGGGCATTTATCATAACATCGTTAATGACGGCCATGGCAATGGATATTATATGTATCGCGAGCCTCTTATCACTTCTCGCCAGGCCTATGAAGCATGGCCATACTTTCCTGATCCCGACGACTGGGCGCATACAACTTACAAATGTTTTTCAAAGGCTCAGAAGAAATTCGGGGATAAGCTATGTATCTGTGGTGAGGTTCCTACAGATTTCTACGATACCATCCAGACCTCCATGGGCTTTGCCAATATTGCCAAGTTTATCCGTAAAGATCGCGATTTAATACACCAATTTCTCGCGCGTTTGGACGAGATTGCCACCAAATGCACCGTAGCTATGTTGGATGCCGGGCTAAGGGTCATTCTCAAAGGCGATGATCATGGGTTAAAGACTGGCCCTCAGATGGACCCAAAGATATTTGACGAGATTTTTGGACCTGCACATACCCGAATCTGCAAGTTGGTTCACGACAGGGGTGGAAGGATATTGATCCACTCTTGCGGCGATAATACCAAGATGTTCGACTACTTCATTAAATGGGGGTATGACGGCGGCCATGCTTTTGAGACCACATCCAATGTAAATATTCTGCATGAGAAAAAGACCCATGGGGATAAGTTCACCATAGTAGGTGGCATGGGGGTTGATTATCACCTTACTGAACGATCCAAACCAGAAGAAGTAGCAGAGAGAACCATTGAGCTTATACGGACATGTGCCCCGGGCGGCAGATTTCTCTTGGCCCCGGCGCATAGCCATCCTGATGTGGATATTTCAAAGGTAAAGATTATGCTTGATACCGTAAGGGAATATGGGAACTTCAAATGGAAAGAGCTCAGCAAAAGTACGTGAATGGATTTAGTATGAGTATAATGAAACAAAGGCTTATGTATGAGCGAGAAACCCTATTCTCACGATGCAGAGATATGGGTGAAGAAAAATTACGTTACGAGAATACAGGGGCTTATAAGAAACATAATCAAATTACGGGAGGGGATCTTGTTAATAATTCTTGTATGCTTGCTTTTTTTCATTGCAGGGGCCTTGGGAGGATGGTGGTTCCTCAATAAGATAGTTCCGGTATTTATTGTGAACCAGGTACACAAGGATATGAGAGAGGTGGATTTTGCTTTCCATACCCTGAATACTTTCTGTTTGAGAACATTCCTTTATGACATCGAGCCGAGAATCTATCCCTATCTGAATGAAAAAATGCTCTCAAAAATCCATCGCCGCCTACGAAGCGACCATTCAATCGTCATAGAAGCAGCAATCAGGGGAATGTCTTCAGATGCGCAAATGGCTGAATATCTGCTCAAAACGGGTTTGTTGAAAGAAATGTCAATAACCCCTGAAGAAGCTCGCAAGCAATTGTCATTCATAGATGATACAGCAAACAAGTTTCAGCCCAAGTCCGCATGCACTCACTACTATCCCACATTACCACCCGATCCCCCCATTCGCATCCAGGCTGAGTTTGAATCTATCGGGGCAGTCGTCTTGTCGTTTCCGGTTTATTATCCTCCCGGGTGGAAGATTCACGCAGAATTCATAAGACAAATCACATCCCAAGCTGCTGCATTCGTAATAGTTCCCAATCTGTATTGGCAAAAGGCTGTCATGCTGTATCTATCTTGGAGGAATATAATCACAAGCCCATTGAAATTCTTCCATTTTCTTACGGATGACGTCTGGACAAGGGATTACGGACCCACTGGTGTGCTTTTCGGGAAAGAGCAGCGGCCGGCTTTCATATGGAACCCCTACTATATCCGGGCGCAGAACTACTACAAATTTGATGCAGAGGCGACGGCCGCGCTATCCATGAGTCTGGATATCCCCGCATACAGGCTGCCAATGGTGATAGATGGGGGGAATATCCTAACCGATGGAAAAGGTACAATGATCATGTTTGAATCTGTGCTGGACGTGAATCCGGATATAGACAGGCCCAAGTTAGAAAAAATCGTAAGGGATTATTTCGGTTGTACCAGACTTATTACCTTTCCAGCCTGCAGAGGTGATATAACTGGGCACATTGACATGGCGGTGAAGTTTATCAATGAAGATACACTCATGGTTTCTCGTGCTGCCAAGGCATTCAAATGGCATGAAGATTTTGAAAGAATCGCCGAGCACCTCGGCCAATGCAAATCAGTCAATGGGAAGGACTACACCATTGTGCGCGTCCCCATGCCGCAAACAAAGAGAGCTTCCAAAAATGTATGGACTTATATCAATAGTCTAACCTTGAACAAAAAGGTGATCGTGCCGACTTTCGGGGTCCCTGAAGATGATCAGGCTTTGGAAATCTATCGATCAAGTATGCCTGATTACGAGATCGTGGGAATAGATTTTCATCATTATCCTGTGGGATCAGTGCACTGTCAATCCAAAGAGATTCACCAGACTCTTTTCAACGGCTGAGGAGATGCTCCAAGGAAAATTATTCAATGCATGCATAAACAAAAATGGTGGAAGGGAGGCAAGGATCATATGGCGTTGGAAAAGGTTGTTGTAGCGGCTACCCAGATGGCCTGTTCATGGGAGGTTGACGAGAACATCAAAAAGGCTGAGGGTTTAGTGAGGGGAGCAGCTTCTCAGGGGGCCCAGATCATACTCCTCCAAGAACTTTTTGAAAGACAGTATTTCCCTCAGAAGGAAAAGATGGAATTCTTTCAGTTTGCAACCCCCCTGGAAGAAAACAGAGCAGTAAACCATTTTAAAAAGGTGGCTAAGGAGCTGGAAGTGGTCTTGCCAATCAGTTTTTTTGAAAGAAGCAATAACGCCTATTTCAACACCGTCGCAATCATTGATGCCGATGGTAAGATCTTGGGGATCTATAGAAAAACCCATATCCCGGATGGTCCGAACTATGAGGAGAAATACTATTTTAATCCTGGAGACACTGGATTTAAAGTATGGGACACTCGTTATGCCAAGATTGGCGTGGCTATTTGCATGGACCAATGGTTTCCCGAGGCTGCCCGCATCATGGCATTGATGGGTGCGGAAATCCTCCTTTACCCCACGGCTATTGGTTCTGATCCGCAATACCCTGATACGGATCAGAAAGACCAATGGCAGAGGGTGATGCAGGGGCACGCTGCCGCAAATCTTGTTTCCGTGGTCGCTTCCAATCGTGTTGGTCGCGAAGTGATCGATGAAGCCGAGATAGTATTTTTTGGTTCCTCATTCATAACCGACTTCACGGGCGAAAAGACTGCTGAGGCTGGCCGTGACGAGGAGACTTTTCTGGTTGCCGAGGTATATCCGGAATTGGCTCGGCAAGTGAGGCCGGCAACTGGTTTTTTCCGGGAAAGGCGTCCAGAGATGTATCGGCTGTTGCTGACATTGGACGGCAAAGAATAGAGACCACCATTATCTACTTAGTATGAAAGGAGAAAAAATGTCAGAAACGAAAAAGTTGCCACAAAAGGGTCTGGATCATTACGAAATTCAAGATCGCCTCATTGCCTTTGAAAGGGCATCGCATTTCGCAACCTTTGAGAGGAATCTGTTCGATGAGGGTCCCCATTTGACATCTTCACCGAGCCTGCCCTGGGGAGATGCCATCCGGGAAAGGGTAGTGCAAGCCTGGGTGCGTTTCATGCATGGAGAGATCTGGCATACCGGTGTGGGCGCGCGTCAGATGGAAAGGGAAGTCATTTCCATGATGGGAGCTATGTTTGGAAACCCAGAAGCGGTGGGCTTCATTACCTCTGGTGGTTCCGAGTCCGATATTTGCGCCCTTATCGCAGCCAAGGGACGTGCGTTCTGCAAACGCTACCCGGAAGTCGATCGATCAAAGATCGAATCAACCTATGACGTGGTTTTTAGAATACCAGAATTCGAAAAGGAATCTCGGAGCATCGTAATGCCGTATCATAGCCATTATTCTCTCTATAAGGGCTGCGCTATGCTCGGATTGGAAGCCATTCCGGTATCTCCTATTGAAGGCACATATTATAAAATCAATCCCGACGATATTCGTGCTGCCATTAGGGAGGATACCATAGGTATCGTTGGGACTGCCGCCACTTGGCCTTTTGGTACCATTGACCCAATCGAAGAAATGGGCAAGATCGCCGAGGAATACGACCTCTATTTCCATGTTGACGCCTGTTTTGGGGGATTTATCATTCCATTTCTGGAGAGGTCCGGATACTACGATCCCCCGCTCGCCCCATGGGATTTCCGGGTTCCTTCTGTATGCTCGATCAGTGCCGATCTCCATAAAAACGGGATGGTTCCACCCCCTGCCAGCAGTCTATATTTTCGAAATGCAGGTATGAAGAACTATGCACGGTTATTTGCCCCGCCTTTTGGAGCCGTCAGTGGGACGCGGGCAACCGGACCAATCGCCGCCTCATGGACCATGCTTATGAGCCTTGGCATCGAGGGCTATACAGCAATTTCTCGTCACACTATACGACTCCAGGAGCAATTGAACAAAGCCATTTCAAAAATTCCAGGGCTAAAGGTGCTGCCAGATTCCAAGATCAATCTCAGCGTTATCTATTCCGAAAAGTATGACCTCCGCCCTGTGGTAAAGGCCTTGGCGGAACAGGAGTGGTGCGTCTCGTCGCACGATGTGCCGCCTCCGGTGGGGATATGTATTTGCTGTATGCCTCAAAATGATGGCCAGATAGATGCCTTTGTTGCCGTATTAGAGGAGCAGTTGAAGCTCCATGGCGTACCGATTGGATCGCTCGGCGAGGATTACGAATTCAGCCTGTACGGTTTGGACTTAGACTAGTTGGAAGGCCTAGGGGTCTTTCGCCCCTACCCTTCACCTCTGTATAGAAAGGACCGCTGCGATGGAGAAGATAATAGATGCACATTGTCACCTCGGAGATGTTCTCTATCCCTATGGGGGCGAATTTATAGAAAAGAGCGGGGTGAAAAAACGTTTTATTTTCGACATTGTGTCGCTTTCTGAGTTCACGCTTCATAAATATGCTTATGCGGGTGATGTCAATGCCGGATGGTTGAATGACCTCAACGTAAAATCAGCAAGAGAACGTAATTTTATCGCTACACGGGAAAATTATCGAGCGTCACTGGATAAGGCTGGAGTGAGTGCCGGTATTTGTTTGCCTATCCCTCCCAACGTCACTTTTGCTGATCTTAGAACAGCGGCAGAAAAGGATTCTGGCATCATACCTTTTACAGGGGTAGATTATACGAGGGAATATGATGTAGAGGCATCTCTTGCCGCAGATGTGGCGGCTGGGGCAAAAGGCATCAAGCTGCATCCCATACTCCAATGCACCCCTCTCACAAGTAAAAAGACATTTCAAGTGGTTGAGGCGTTTGCCCCTTATGAACTCCCTATACTTATGCATACCGGTATTGCTCATTACTATTCTGATGAAGAGGGGCAATGGCGGGAGAGAGCATCGTATGGTGAGATACACTATGTCAGAGATATCGTGAAGGCTTTCCCGCGCGTGCATTTCATCGTTGGTCATGCAGGGCTTGCAGAGGTAAGGGATGTATTGGATATGTTAGGGAACTTCAAGAATGTGTGGGTGGATATATCATTCCAAAATGTTATGAACACGCGCGCACTCATTAGAATATTCAGCCCAGACAAAGTGCTCTATGCGTCTGATTGGCCCTTTGGGGATAGGATTACGCCTATCAAGGTTATCAAAAAGGCATGTCGGGGAGATGTAGGAATTGAAAGACGGGTCTTTTATGAAAACGCATCCGAACTCATGCATCTATCAATATGAAAGACACTGCTTTACAGGGAAGAGTCTCTGTATTCTTAGAGGTGCTCCAATGTTTAACATATCGTTGGAATAATAAGGAGGAACTATGACTATACAGGGAATAAAAAAGGAAGGCAGGCTCCCCTTCGTAGTGAAGTTCGGCTATGGCGGTGCCGAGGGCGCCAACTCCCTCACGTGGACACTATTTTATATCTTCTTCATGTTCTTTGCTACCGATGTGGTGAAGATGAATCCTGCAAGTGCAGGTTTTATCATGATGGTAGCCACCATGTGGGATGCCGTGACCGACCCTTGCATAGGTGTGTGGTCTGACCGTACGAAATCGAGATGGGGGCGGAGGCGTCCTTTCATCTTGCTTTCAGCCGTACCCTTTGGTATCGCTTCGTGGTTACTTTTTACCGATTTCGGCTTAAGTCCAAGATGGACAATCGCCTACTACCTTTTCATGGTCATTCTCTATTTCTTTTTTTACACAACACTTCAAATTCCCTACACGGCCCTGGCGGCAGAGATGACTCAAGATTATGACGAGCGAACAAATCTGGTCAGTTATCGTACAGCATGGGGTCAGGTCACGAGTCTCATTGCAGGTGCTCTCCCTCTCATGGTTGTAAAATACATCGGAGACAAATTCGGGGGCATTAGATTCGGGTGGTCTTTGATGGCAGCTGTTTTTGGTCTGCTCTGTATTCCCCAGATCCTGCTCACCTGGCGTGTCACTCGGGGGTATGAACTGTTTCCCGAAAATATCACGATCACACTGAAAGATGTATTGAGCGCACTGAAGAACCGCTCTTTCGTTTACACTATGGGGCTATACACTTTCTGTATCGTAGGAGTGACCATGTCCGGTGCAGATGTGATGTATTACATGAAATATTATATGGGATTCAATGACGACCAGTCATCCATCGCCTTTGCCATCCTTTTTGGGTGCACAGTTCTATGGATACCCCTGATTAATGTCACGGCCGAGAAGCTGGGGAAGCGGGCAGCCTTCAATATTTTTATCGGCATGTGGGCTTTTGTGCAGTGTTTTGCGATCATGAAGATCAAACCTATCAACCACATCTTCTTCTATATCTTGATACTGTTAGCATCGGCAGGTGTTGTTACAACCTACATGCTTACATGGGCGATGATTCCTGACGTGACAGAGGTTGATGAATACAAAACGGGTCAGCGGAGAGAAGGACTCTACTATGGATTTGCCTCTTTTGTCCAGAAGGCTTCCTGTGCCATAGCACTCGGGATCAATGGAATAGTACTCAATTGGACTGGGTATGTGCCTGGCATCCCCCAGAGCCATGATACTCTCTTTGGTATCAAACTTCTCTACGGCTGGGGAACAGCATTTTTCCTCATTGTCAGCATCATCCTCTGCTTTCTGATGCCGCTTACACGAGAAAAGCATAGGGCCCTGAGGGAGGCAATCCAACTGAAAAAAGAAGGCAAAGAATATGATGAAAAACCATTTGCAGATATCCTTTAGGAAGAAGCGTATATGAATAATCCGCATAGCAGGAAGATTGATCCTCATGATACTCAATAGTACTTGAATACAGCTTGACAGAATGAGAACAATTTTTTATAAGTATATTAACTGCATATTCAAATAATTTATGAGTTTATGTGAATAGCCATTTACGGTGACTTTTTCGCAATGGTTGAGAAGTAAGTGCAAATGCAGGAAATGCCAAAATGAGCACAGAGTTCGTGAAGGTTTGGCATTAGAGAAAGATTTCTAAAGTTTATTGAACTGAAAAGGATAGAGAGGACTATGAATAGATCAACAGAAGAACTGCTGGCAGCAAAAGAGAAAAACGTGCCCAGGGGGGTTTTCAATATCCATCCGATCTTTGCCAAGGAGGGCAAGGGAGCCATTCTAACCTCGATCGAAGGGAAGGAATACATTGATTTTGCTGGAGGTATCGGCACACTCAATATAGGTTACTCTCCTAAAAAGGTCGTGGAGGCAATTATAGATCAGAGCGAAAGCTACCTGCATACGTGCTTTCACGTGGTTATGTATAGTCCTTATATTGAGCTTGCAGAAAGGTTGAATGCTTTAACACCCGGGAGTTTTTCCAAGAAATCCATGTTTGTTAACAGCGGCGCGGAGGCGGTCGAAAACGGCGTGAAGATTGCCCGGTATTATACTGGCCGTCCGGGAGTGATCTGCTTTGAACAGGGGTTTCATGGGCGGACCCTTCTTGCCCTGAGTCTTACCAGTAAGGTCAAACCCTATAAGTTTGGGTTCGGCCCCTATGCCTCTGAGATTTATCGCATGCCCGCCCCGTATTGCTATCGTTGCAGTTTTGGGCGTAACTATCCTTCTTGCGAACTTGCTTGCGCGAGACATTTGGAAGATTTTTTTATCAGCAATGCTGATGCCGAACATATCGCTGCATTAATTATAGAACCTGTGACAGGAGAAGGTGGATTTATCGTTCCGCCAAGGGATTATTTCCTTCAGTTGTATGAAATCTGCAGGAAGCATGGAATACTTTTTATCATGGATGAGGTCCAATCGGGTATGGGGCGCACAGGGAAACTGTTTGCTAGCGAGCATTTCTCGGTCGAACCGGACATCATCCTCATGGCAAAATCGCTTGCCGCAGGTCTTCCCCTTGGATCTATTACGGGAAGAACTGAGATAATGGATTCCCCACATATCGGTGGTTTGGGGGGAACATTCAGTGGTAATCCGGTTGCCTGCCGAGCAGCGCTTGCTGTTCTTGACCTGATTAAGGAAGAAAATTTGTTAGAAAGAGCTCAACAACTTGGAGAGAAGATATCTGCCATATTAACAGGATGCATGGAGAAATTCAAGATAATTGGTGATGTGCGTGGACTTGGTCCAATGATAGGAATAGAACTTGTCAAAGATAGGCGCACCAAAAAACCAGCTGTCGATGAGACCAAAAATATCATTGCCTCATGCAGGGAAGACGGGCTTTTAGTAATAAGCTGTGGAATGTACAGTAACGTGGTAAGGATATTAGCTCCCCTTGTTATTTCAGATGATCAATTGAACCGGGGCTTGGCCATATTGGAGAGGGCAATTCAGAAAGCAGACCAAAACCTTTAATCAAAAAGATTTAAAAACAGGGCGAGAGCTAATACCCGGACTGATAAAAACGTTAATAAAAGGAGGCCCATGGATGCATTTGATATTTGATCTTTGGCTGTGTACTGGTTGCAAGATATTCCAGCTGGCCTGTCGCGCAGAACATGTTCAGGTTTTTAATCCGGAAAAGGCCAGACTTAAAATCATGCATGCCTATAGGGATGAAGGGGTTCATATCGCCACGAAGAGCTGTATTTTTTGCAAAAAGTGCGCAAAGACCTGTCCTGAAGGTGCCATTGCGCATAACGGTAAGTGGATGATTGTGTATCATGAGATCTGTACAGGTTGTGGTATCTGCATAGAAGCCTGCCCTCAAGGCGTGATCTTTCTGCATGATGACCATGCCGTCATCTGTGACTTCTGCCAGGGAGCCCCTAAATGCATCGCGTGGTGCCCTAAGGGGGTGATCTCATTCAAAGAAAAGGGAGGCCGCATATGAGCTGTTTCAGGCAAAAGATGCTGGTGGTTGACTTAACGAATAACACAATAGAAGCAAGGCGAATTCCCAAGAGATGGGTGGATCTCTACCTGGGTCAGAAGGGCCTCGGAACAAGGATATTTATGGAAGATGTGTCATATGCTGTAGATCCTCTTTCCCCCGAAAATGAGTTGGTTTTTACCAATGGCATCATGACGGGTACCATCGTGAGCTGCACCTCGAAATTGGCGATTACCTCTAAATCACCCCTCACTGGAACCATCACCGATGGTTCTGTTGGTGGACATGCGGGTGCGGAACTGAAATATGCTGGATATGATGCCTTAGTGGTGAAAGGTAGAGCAGCTTCACTAAAATATATCTATATTGATCCTGATAAGGCTGAAATCCGAGATGCCTCTTTCCTTAAAGGTGTGGGGACCTTCACGGCTGACAAACTCATTAAAGAAAAGGTTGGCGAGGATCAGATAAAGATATTGGCGATCGGGCCCGCTGGTGAAAACATGGTCCCCTTCGCCTGCGTTTCATCCGAGCGATACCGGCAGTTGGGTCGTGGTGGCATAGGTGCGGTTATAGGCAGCAAAAATCTCAAGGCCGTGGCGATACGCGGCTGGATGGATGTAAAGGTGAAGGATATACAAAAATGCATGCAAATTGCTGCAGAATCCCACAAGGCTGATGGAATTTTGGAATCGGAATATATGCTGTACAAATATGGGACTCCGGCACTTGTGGATTTTTCACAGCGTTCTGGTTTGTTACCCACGCGAAATTTCCAAGAGGGGACCTTCGAACATGCAGAAAATATCAACGGCGAGGCGTTAAAGGCCCTTCGTCAACAGAAGAAAGCTTGTTTTGCCTGTGGGATCTCCTGCGGAAACTTTGTGAGGGCTGGAGGATCTCAAGTTGAGGGCCCAGAGTATGAAACCATCGCCTTATGCGGCTCCAATCTCCTCAACCGAGACCCAGAGAAGTTGATCAAGTTTAATGCTCTGTGTGATGACCTTGGCATGGATACCATTTCTACAGGAAGTGTATTGGCGTGTATGATGGAGATGACAGATAGGGGGATCCATGATTTTGGTATTCGTTTCGGCGAGATTGACAAGGCTTTATCTCTGCTTCCTGCTATTGCTCAAAAGAAAGGTCTCGGCGCAGAAGCAGCCCTCGGAGCGCGCACCCTAGCGAGGAAATATGGCGGTGAACAATATGCCATGCAGGTGAAGGGAATGGATCTCCCTGGGTATGACCCGCGTGGATCATGGGGTATGGGCCTTGGTTTTGTGACGTCTCCGCGAGGCGGCTGTCACATGACCGCATACACCGTAGAAGATGAAGCATGGGGGAATATAGATCCATTTACTTTTGAGGGCAAGGCAAGGCTCGTGATTGACAGACAGGATAAGCAGTTTGCAAAGTTTTCCATGGGGGTATGCGATTTCTGGGCGTTAAAGACAGAGACGCTTGGGAGGCTATTTGAGGTGACGTATGGAGGGAAATGGCCGGAAGACAAGGTGATCAAGGCTGGTGAAAGAATCTTTAATCTGCAGAGGATGTTCAATGTTATGGCTGGGTTTATCCGTAAAGATGATTACCTTCCAGAGCGCTTTTACAGAGAGGTACTGAAGGCCGGTCCACCAAAGGATATTCCCATGACAAAGGAGGCCTTTGATAAGGCTCTGGATGAGTACTATGCATTACGCGGATGGGACGCTGAAGGGAGGCCAAAACCCAAAAAACTCAAGGAGTTGGGCATAGAGACCGAGTTGATCGAACGCTACCGGAAGGCTACGGGATTATAGGCAAAACTCGGAGAACGACGATACGAAAACATCCGATAGGAAATATAACATTGAGGAGAAAAAATGGGACATTACATGGATGCTATCAATTATGCTGAGCGCTGGATCAAGATCATTAAAGCAGAGGAACTTGATGCAGAAACGGCCAAGACCATCTCAAGAGAGACCGTCGATAATTTTGTAAATCATTTTAACAAGGGTTGGGTGCGATACCGCAAGTCTGTGACCGAGGCAGGAGATTATGCAGGCACAGAGTGGCGAGGCAATGGGATTTATTTTTATGACGTATTTGGGAATAAATACATCGACTGCCTCGGTGGATACGGCGCCCTGGATCTTGGATGGTCGCATCCTGAAGTCGTCGATGCGGTGAGGGCTCAAATATGTCGATCGGGTATTCCGAGCCAGGAGCTTATGGATCCATTACGAGGAGTATTAGCAAAGTTACTTTCTCACATAACCCCCGGTGATATAGATCATGCCTTTTTTGTTGGCAGCGGTACAGAAACCATTGAAGGGGCGTTGAAGGTTGCCAAACTCTATACAGGGAAACATAATTTCATCTCCACCGTACGCGGTTTCCATGGCAAAACGCTCGGTTCACTCAGTGTAATGGGGAAGAAGGATTTTCGTGCCCCCCTGCAACCCTACGGTGGACAAACTTTTTATATACCCTTTGGGGATGCTGATGCCTTGGAAAAACAGCTTGAGATATGTGATCGCGTTGGCATCGATATTGCGGGGTTTATAGCCGAGCCGATTCAGGGTGAG
>CAYGXB010000023.1:0-18361 GCA_964353605.1 uncultured Bacteriovoracaceae bacterium | reverse complement strand
TGAACTCGGTAGGGGAGGGCTCGCAATCGAACGAGGCATCCGCCGTCCCCGCCTCCGTTCCATCCTATCCACAGAGCCTCTCCGCCTCCCCTGGGAACGCCCAGGTCGCTTTGGCTTGGTCCGCGCCGGCAAGCAATGGCGGCTCATCCATAACTGGCTATAAGCTATATCGCGGCATCTCGCCTGGGAGCGAAGCCCTCCTTCTATCCTTGGGCAACGTGCTAGGCTACACTGACAGCGGCCTGACCAACGGTCAGACCTATTATTACAAGATGAGCGCGATCAACTCCGTGGGAGAGGGAGCGCAGTCCAACGAGGCGCCCGCCACCCCTGTCACCACGCCCTCCTCGCCCCAGAGCCTCTCCGCCTCCGCTGGGAACGCCCAGGTCACCCTGACCTGGTCCGCGCCTTCCAGCAACGGCGGCAGCCCAATCACAGGCTACAAGGTGTATCGGGGAACCAGCTCCGGTGGCGAGCCCCTGTTGACCACGATCGGCAACGTCCTCACCTACACCAACACCGGGCTGACCAACGGCCAAAAATACTACTACAAGGTCAGCTCTGTGAGCGCGGTCGGCGAGGGAGCGCGGTCCACCGAGGTATCCGCCACTCCCACTGCACCAGCCACCGTGCCATCCGCGCCCCAGAGCCTCTCCGCCTCCGCTGGGAACGCCCAGATCATCTTGACCTGGTCTGCGCCGTCCAACAATGGCGGCAGCGCGATCACTGGCTACAAGGTCTATCGGGGCACGTCCTCTGGGGGAGAGTCCCTCCTCGCCACGCTAGGGAACGTGCTCACCTACACCAACACCGGGCTGACCAACGGCCAGACCTACTACTACAAGGTCAGCGCCGTGAACGCGGTCGGAGAGGGCTCGCAATCGAGCGAGGCCAGCGCGACGCCGTTCACTAGCGACATCCCCGCCAAGTTCACCGTCACCAGCTCCAGTGGCACGTATACCGCCAAGCGCGCCGACGGCTCGGTGCTCACATCAGGCACCAACGCCGCCACGGTCATCAACACCGCCCTCAACTCCCTGACCTCCGGAAGGACGAGCAAGGAGAAGGTCCTGTTACAAGGCGTCTTCACCCTCACCAGCCAGATCAATATGGTGAGCTATTCCATCCTCGAGCTCCAGGGCAAGGTCATAGTGGCCGGCACCGCCAACATTCACATGGCGGGAGCGAGCGGCAAGAACTATATCGAGATCGTGGGCGGTGAATGGGACGGGAACCAGGATGCGCATACGGGCGACATCGCCACCGCCAGGGATGGGCTGTACTTCACTTCCTGCTCCTATGTGACCATAAGGGACCTCGTGATCCATGACACGCCCTACGACAACATCGGATGCAATGGCTGCAACAGGGTGACCGTCTCCAACGTCTACAGCTACAACGCTGGCAATAGCTCGAAGAGCAGCTACTGGTGGGGCCACGGAATGATGATGATCTCCTGCAACAATTGCCTGGTAGAATACTGCCACGTGAAGAAGACCGGCTCAGGAGGCATCTACTTCTACACCGATGACGACGGTTCGTCCCAGACCATCAACAACAACATCGTCAGGAACAACCTTGTCGAGCTGACCAGAACCACTGGCATCGAGATCGGCAACCGTGGCCTCGAGGACTCCTGCATAGGCAACCTCGTCGAGAACAACACCATGGTCGACTGTGGAACGGATGGGGGTCACTGCGGCATCACCATGGGATGGTCCAACGGGGGTACCAATGCTGTGCCCCGCCTGTGCGACTCAGGCATCATACGCAACAACACCGTTTACGAGACCAAGTCCCTCTGGCCCTCCGGGGTCGGTTGCGGTGGGGGGATCGCGTTCTTCGGGGACGACGGAATAATCTACGATAACTCGGTCAACGACACATGGGACTTCGGCATATCGGTCGATGGGACCGGCAATTCCATCAGCTACAACCAGGTGACCAATTGCGGCGCGGGATATCCGTTCGGCAGCGGATGGTACCCCGGGATCCTTATCAACTGCGAGGATTCCCACTTCACCTACAACACCGTGTCCAATTGCGAGACCGGGTTCGAGATAGTCGGCGACGACAACCACGTGACCGACAACACCATCAAGGACAATAGCTGCGGCATCATCATCAGATTCAGCAAGGGCGCGAGCGGTAACGTGATCGAGCGCAACACCTTCTCTGGCAATGACTCCAACACATACAACGGCTGACCTAGGTTAGTAGAATAACATGAATAAGACTGGGCCAAGCATCGTCAGAGCTCTTGCCTTGTTACTGAAGCCAGGTCGAAGACATTCGAGGTGATGTTTGCTCCATCGCCTTGGCGATCCACCATGTACATGACCGCGGGCGAACGGCCAAAGCCCTCGTTCTTCGAGTGGGACGATGTCGGAGGCTCGGCTTTAGCGAGCTCGATGGATGCTCCGGCCGCTATCGAAGGGATCACGAAATGCCAGCTCTCGGCCCCTTGTTCGGCGTAATAATAAGTACCGCCGACCTTCAGGCAGTAGCTGGGACGCTCCTTGGTGAATATCGTCAGACCGGGTAGGCCAGAGGCGGAGGGATTGGTGATGGACACTGCCGTGGCGTTCTCCTCGACCGTCAGTCCGTCCATTATCATGGACCGGTCATAGATCTCCCGAGGAGTGGCATACCACACGTCGTAGTCCTCCTTCATCGCCGCGAAATAGTCCTCGATCCATGGCATGAGGTGCCAAGTGCCATTCTCGTGGGTCCTGGCATTGGCTATGTCAGTGATGAGCGTGTATGGATATCCCATATTGGTGAGGTTCTGCGTCGCGTAATTGACGCCTCCGTCCTCCACGTAGGTGTACTTCAATGTGTAGTCGTGGTAGAGGAGGACCGCTCCGTTGATGGCATAGACCCTCTGCCTCGCAGAGAGCTCGTCCTGAGTGACGGGAGCGAACACCGCCTGCCAGCCGTTGGTCTCATAATTTATTCCATACTTGGACACCCTAAGAAGGTCTAGACCAGGGTAAAGGCCGTTTTGATACACCACTGTGTCCAGGTTGAGGTCCTGGAACCGAGAATGGCTGTTATTCTCCTGATTGACCCATATCATCACATCGTTCTCGACCAGATAATCGCTCACGTAGTAATCGGATCCTGGGTCATTGCCCTGTTGCCAGATGTCCTGGTACATCTGCCCGTGGTCTACCCAAGAGGGTAGAGGGCCGAATGCCTGCTGGAATTGGTCGATGAGGGAAAGCACTTCGGTGCGGTTGGCGTTCCTTGGGATGGCCGCATGAAGCCCGATGTCCCAACCCGAGCTCTGAAGGGCCAGCAGTTCGTTCTTATAGCTCTCATTGGTCTTGATGCTGAACTGCGTGGGCTTGAAAAAATCAGAGAGGTCCTCGAAGGCAGAGAACTCGCCTCGGACTCCATAGTAGTCGGCCAGATATCTGAATAAAGCTAGCTGTGCAGGGTTGGCATCATCGGCATGTATCTGCATTGAAATGGTGAAGTCATGACCCCAGGGGGTCAGGGTCACATGCAACCGGTCGTGGAAGACGACTTGGGCGTTGTTACCGATCTCGAACCGTTTCAAGAAGATCTCCGCGGGCGAAGACCACTTGTTGCTGCCGCTGGACAGCGTCACTTTATCGAACATGAGGTCGGTGCGCACCTCGTAGTCGGTCTTCAGCGATATCTCAAAACCGTCTATTCCGACGTCGACATTGCCATTTTGCACCTTGACCACCACATCGATCGTCTCCTTCCCACCTGAATCGTAGACAAATTCGAAATTTTGGAATCTGGGGGTGCCATCCCCAAGCCCGACATTTGGATATAACGAGACAAGGTGCTCTGAGATATAGATGGTGACACCGTAGTACCAAGACGGAATCCCCTCCACACGAAACATCGTCTTCACGTCCAGGGAGTGCGTGCTGTCTATGGCGCTGATATCGATGAGCATTCTCACGCAATCGGCCTCGGTGGACGCCTTCTCGATGTATAAGGCGGATGATGTCTGGTTGAAGAATATCTTTAGACCCTCGCTGGTGGTGTCGTAGTCCACCAAGCTCCCGCCGTTCGTTGACAAGGTGACGTTGTCTGAAGGGGCCATGAACGAATCTGAAGTTACTATTGAACTTAGCTCATAGCCAATCTCAGGGAACTCCGGCAAAGGTTCCTCATCGTAAGGAGCCGGCAATTGTATCACCGCAATCGCCACCAGCAGCGCGACCACGCCGACCGCGACGATGATTATTACCTTACTTACCTTCTTATCCACCATTTTATCTGGTCTGCGTATCATAACTCTACTAATATTTATATCTTGGACAACATACTATAATCGACCAGGTGTTTTGCTCCATTCCGAGTTCAAACCCACTACCGAAAATTCAATTCAAAGGCGTAGTTTTAAGGATAAATGCACGATTTTTATACGAAATCGGATTCACGCGAAACGCGACCTAGGGCTCGCTTAGACATACGAGCTAAAGAAATTGCCACATCTGGTGATGGAACTGACGATCGACATCAATGGGAAGATATTGTTCTTCAAGACCAAGGACCTATATTTCTACCAAGGACCTCAAGACATGAAGGGCTGCGCAGTAGCCCGGTTCCATTACATATCAACGGTCGTCGACGTTCCTGGCTTCAAACGGGCAGAAAAACCATGTGTGGAGATTGATCTGAGGCCCGATTCAGATAAGATTTGGGGAGGGATAAGCCCAGCCTTTAGGAAATCGATCAATAAAGGGCAGCGGGCAAATGCCACCATCCAGGTAAATGAGGATTTCGAGGGATTCAAGTCGATGTTCTCGGAGTTCATGAAAGCCAAGGGATTCGGTTCGAGGCTTAGCACTGGAACCCCCTCGATAGAGGAGATGAGGAAGGGGACCCTGATCAGCGCCAAGCTGCACGACGAGCTCGTTTGCGGTAACCTATATCTGGAAGGGGAGGAAGGCTCGGTATTGTGGGTGAGTGCGTCGAAGAGGCTCTTCAAGGAGCATGAGGATGCGAAATCGATCGGGGACCTCAATAAGCTGATCCATTGGATGGAGATGACCAGGTCCAAGGAGAAGGGCCTCAGATACTTTAGCCTCGGAACTATCTGGCCAGAGGCAGAGGCGAGCAAGGATTCGATGAAGGAGTCATTGAACACATTCAAGTTCCGGTTTGGGGGGGAGACGGTGATGAAATACTCCTACGAAAAGAATTATTCCTGGCTCTACACCGCCATGTTCAACTCATATAATCGCCTCGTTAAAATCCGGAAACACAATTGATATCCATCTAATAATTAAGAGAGGATGGGCATCAAGAGAAGCGGCCCGGATGGCCGAGCTCCGAGTGCAAGCGTACGATATTGAATGAGAAATATTCAAGACAACAAACAGAATCAGTCGGTCCTGAAATCATGAAAAAAGTAAAGCAAATGATAGGATGGCAGGAAAGGCTAATGCTTACCTCGCCTCTGTGGGTCTCCAAGACATCTATCATGCTGCTCAATGAGCTCAATTCGATTAAACCAGTGAAATGGGAAGGGTTGCAGATGAAGCCCCCTAGGACCCTGGCCTTCACCATCGCCGAGTTCTGTAATGCGGCATGCACGTTTTGCTGCCATAGATTCTCAAAACCTACCAATTATATGAGTAATGACATCTTCTTCAAGTCGGCAAGGGAATACTACGAAGCAGGGGGAAGGAGGATATGGTTGAACGCAATGACAGGCGAATCCCTGCTCGATCCTAATTTCTTCGAGAAGACGGCATTCCTTCGGTCCTTGGGTCATTTCGAGTCCATCGATTTACAGACGAATGGCATTCTATTGAGGAATGACCAGATCGTCGATTCAATAATAAACTCGGGAATTACGACCTTGCACATCAGCACAGCTGGCTTCGAAAAAGAGATGTATGAGAGGTATATGGGCGTCAAGAAATATGACCAGTTCATGTCCGGTGTAGACAGGCTATTATCGAGAAATCAGATGAGGGGAAACCCGCTACCTATACAATTCCAGATAAGAGGAACATTGGAGGCCGTAGACACCGAGGACTTCGCTCTCAAGATCCAGCCATTTATGGATGCTAGCGCAGGCCGGATTTCCATCAGTTTCCTGAGACTGTACCATGACTGGGGTGGGCAAATCCGGGAGGAGGACCTTCCCAAGAATTGCGGCATCAGACTGAGGTCCCATATCAGAGCAAGGCCTTGCAGCAACACCTTCAACCTTGGCGTGCTTGCGAATGGCGACATGAGGCTCTGCAACTGCAACTACGGCGAAGACGGAAGGGTGGACGACCTGCGAATCGGCAACATAATGGAAGGTCGGCTGATGGACATCTGGCGGTCGGCGGTCACGAGTCAAGTGAGAAGGACCAGCTATAAACCAAACCTTAACTCCATATGCGAAAAATGTAGGATGTATACCTCAGTAACGTCTCATTAATTACAATGGTACATTCGAACAGCCCAGGAAAATCGCAGAAAGGAAAGCCCCTACGATGGCGTCATCGGTTATTTGGGATGAGGGGGGGGGGGGCTTAATCTAGACAATCGTACAGAAGCAGACGGTGCGATATGAATCGACAAAATACAGGTCGAACCTATTTTCATTCCGACTCTCTAATATTATCAAAATAGATAATGCTGGCATATATAAGGAAATCAAGATATGTATATATAATATCATGATCAATTATATTATTAAGCACATAACGGTGCATCTAGGGGAGAGGATACATTGAATGTGAAAATGCTAATAGGCGCAGCAATAGCGGTAACGATGTTTATTTCATTGATGTCTTTGTCAATAGGCGCAAATGGCGTCGCACCTACAAATAAGGTGGCGGACATGATTGCTGGCGGTGGCAACACCGCCGGGGCGAAGGACGTCGGGGACATTCTCGCATGGAACGATGGTACCAATCTCTTCGTGAAGTACCAGATCGTTGACCAGACGCCCTCTGATCCATCCGATAACTGGTGGATCTCTGAGACCCATCTTGCCGTGGCTACATCTCTAGCGGGCATCCCTCATAACAGCAACAGCCTTCCCAAACCCGGTCAGTTCAAATTTGGGGAGACATTCGCTCAAGGGGTGACCGAGGCACTTTATACCATAAAGCTAACGGACATCGGGTCCAATATCGGGGCTGGAACTCAGTTGTACATAGCTGCCCATGCAGTTGTGGGTAAAGGAGGGATGGAAGCAGTCTCACTGTACCTCCCTAACGAGGTAACAGTGACGATCCCGTCGCCATCTGGCTACAGCCCCACGTGGGCCAGCAGGTTCCCGGGAACCGTTGTCTCAGGAGGCACCATACTTGATGGCACCTATAATGCTTGGTGCGGTAACGAGGGTCCTGGCCAAATACCATACAACACTCCGACCCAGGCTTTGGTATATTCCAGCTATGATGACGGCATACCGACCTCAGTGATCGAGAATCAGGAGAACTTGGACGCATTAAACTGGCTCATCAACCACAAGAGCTACATCGGACAACCTTGGACGGTTTGCGCAGCGCCGGCTGAGGCTCCAGCATGGTGGGGACAGTCGCCTTATGGAACCTCTGGAGGGCCTTACGACCCATCCACATTCCCGACTGACGTGACAGTGACCTGGTTTGACTTCCAGATGGCCATCTACTACCTGATTGACACCAGTATCAGCTACGATTCCGACTATTGCTTCATGCACCAGATGTGGTTCTACCAGAGCAAGGTGGGGTATGACCTAGCCCAATTGGCGCTCACGAACGGCGAGGGTTTCGTCCCTTGCAGCGGTATGAAGATGGTGGTCATCCTCGCGCCTGAGGTCCAGTCGCATGACAACCAGCCCATCCTTATCGACACCACCGTGCCCTGTAAGGGCGGATATGAGACCGCCTGGGGCGTTGTCGGAGGCATATTCGGAGATGTTTCTGGTACGCCGGATGGTCTAGGGCCGCAGAACAAGTTCAACGCCAGCAAGAACTGGTCGGAGTACATACCCTACAGGGTGACATAGAGCATCGGCCTCAAACGCGAACAAACCAACGGGAGGGGAACCTCCCGTCCCATTCTCTTTTACTTATTTACCGGGATTCGATTATCCTCAGTTTTAGGTCAATCCTGATTCAGGCATCCCCGACATGTTCAATGCCCCGTTCCGCTCTAGCCATCCTTGATGGAGCTTGGTCGCTCATGCTCGCATCCTCGTATTCTCTGATGGACATTAGGAGATAGCTAAGGGAGAACATCATCCATGCCTGGCTCCAGCGCATATACGATATCCTATTCGCCCCGATCGGGTATTTCTGAAAGTAAAAGTAACCGGTCGGATCCTGCATGTTGTCTATGGTCCAGGTGGCGATTTTTACAGCCAATGGTAAGAACCGCGCATCATACCGCCACAATTTGGCGAACGTCAATATCCCTTGCGCTTGATGGTGAATGTCGATGGGCCATCTCCAGGGAAGACGCCACATGGAACGCCCAACCACGTCGAATTGTTTTTCCTTGTAGAAGCAAACCCCCTTTCGAAGCGCCTCCTCATACTTGCCGTCGCTTGGCTTGGTGTAATGAATGAAGTCCCCCAAGGCGTTGATGATGAAACCTTGATGGAAGTCGGTCTGAAACCTCTTGCGACCGGACCTTGGATCCAGACTGTACGCCCAGGAACCATCGTCCTCCTGATGCATGATCGTGAAATCGACCGCTTTTTTGGCATAGTCGAGGAGTTCGCTCTTTCTGTTAAAGGAATAGACCCGTGAAAGGAACGCAGCGCCCATGACGCTACCATTGAAGATAATAACTTCATCGTTAGGCCTATAACTGAAATAGAGCCCATGCTCACCCTCTACTATGTTTAGGTCTCTGGTGATAAAATCGGCTGCGCTCAGGGCTTCATCTAGGTATCTCCTGTCTTGAGTGACCTCGTACAAGTCAAAGAAGGCATCACCTACCATGGCGGCATGGACAATGGAGGTTGTCCCAGCTGGATTGCTGGATTTTGCTCCCACGCTCTGAATGTCGAAATAGGCTCCCCAGCTATGACCATGAAATCCTTTGACGTAAGAATCCATTAGTAATAGGGCCAGCTCCGTCGTGGCTCCACACATAATGTCCTTTTGGATGAGGCCTGCCCGGTACATGTAGCAATAGGAGCTTAGAAAGAGGGCTGTCCCCTTTGGATATCTACCTGGCCTGACCTTGAAGATTTTTCGTAGATTCATCGGGGAGTATATGAATAGTTGAGTCAGCGCTAACCTCAGCCAGCTGTTGGACAACGAGCGGATGAAAGGTGACCCTAACGCGTCGTAGGGATCGAAGCCTTCGTAATGCTCGGTTTTGATATATTCATCAAGGCGTCGTAACGAAGGCTCCAGCTGAACTACTCCTTTTCGAGGCCTTTCTATCGTATCCTTTGAAAGTTTGGATGCCATACCCTTAACACACCAACGACTCATTATCCAAAGAAGAAGTGCACCCTATTGACCTTCCTTTACTGGTTGCCCCCTTCGCGTCAAAGATCACTACTGGTTGCTTCTTCTTGTGACCTAATAGGAATAATATATAAAATATGATATCGCCCAGAGGCGATTAGTCCATCATTCCCAAGATGGACTTGGAAGACGAACACATATATCTGTAAAAAAAGAATGGACTCCATAAATAGTATTCATATGTCGAATAAAAGTGAGTACAGGCAGCTCTGCGAATCTGAGCCCACCATTCCATTGTTCTCAAGAGACTGGTGGATGGATGCCACCTGCGGAGAGGAGAATTGGGACGTGGCCTTGGTGCAGGTGGATGGGGAGGTCAAAGGCAGCTTTCCATACTTGATCGTGAGGAAATATGGTCAGACAGTGATCACGATGCCAAAGCTCTCCCAGTTCATGGGCCCTTGGATTAAGCGCTCAGAAAACGTAAGTTATGGGAAGCAACTTACATCCGAAGCCGAGGTAATTACAAAGCTCATCGATTCCCTTCCGCATTTCAACTACTTCAACCAGAACATTCATTATTCCATCACTAACTGGCTGCCCTTCTATTGGAAGGGGTTTCATCAAACCACCCAATATACCAACATCATCCCAGACTTGACCGATCTGGACAAGGTGTATGCCGATTTTGAAAAGGACGTGGTCCGGCGCATCAAGCAGGCCCAAAAGGTATTGAGGGTGTCCACCTCCGAGGACATCACAAAGTTCTACGAGGTCAACATCCACGTGTTCAAGAAGCAGGACATCAACGTCCCCTACTCTTTCGACTATGTCAAGAGGCTGGATTCCGCCTGCCAAAAGAAAGGATGCCGCCGTATATTCATGGCCAGAGACGAGAGCGACCAGGTTCATGCCGTCCTTTATCTGGTCTGGTATGAGGAGAGTGCGTACATTCTCATGTCCGGCATCGATCCGCAGTTCAAGGACGAGGGTGCGATGAAGCTCCTGATATGGGAGGCCATGAAGTTCTCCCAAAGCGTGACGAAACAATTTGATTTCGAAGGGAGCATGCTTAAGCCTGTGGATACGAGGAACAGGAGGTTCAGCCCTATCCAAGTTCCATATTCCAACATCACCAAAGCCAACGGCTTTGCCACCAAGTTGCTGGAGTCTGCTACGCACTGGTCCACATCCCCGCGGCTGATGCGATGGTTGGAGCAGAGATTGTGAGCCAAGGCAGGCTAACGAGAGCAGGACATTGGCGGTTCCTCAGCAGTGCAGAATTGAGCTCCATCTCAACTCAGCATGCTTGGGGGATTCAAGGTACTCTAGATGAATCGTCCTTTTCGAGTGTCTGTCCGTAGATTTCCATGAGTTTTGTCGCGATGCTCTCCCAAGTGTATTGCTTCGCGTAAGCAGAGATATATCTCTCGTCCCAGGTCCTTTGGAGCGCAGTGATGATAGCAATCGCCAGTCCATGTGGATCGGACGGCTCGCATAGCAGCCCTACCTTCTCAGAGTTGACGACATCAGGTATCCCCCCGACCCTCGTGCCCAGGAATGGTCGTCCGCACCCCAGGCTCTCGAACAATACAGTTGGATTCCCCTCGTTCAAGCTCGGAAGGACGAAAAGGTCCGAGCTGTTTATCCAAAGAGCAATCGTCTCTGAGGTCTGGCCCCCTTCCATGAAGTTTACCTTGCCCTTGAGCCCCAGCTCCTCGACCTGGGCAAGAAGCGGTTCCTCTAAGGTCCCGCTCCCTACGATGAAGGCTCGGGCATCGTCAAATTTGTTGACCACATCTCGCATCGCTTGGATCAAGAACCTATGCCCCTTGACATTTTCAAGATAGCCTACTGTTACTAGGATCCGCCCATTCTCCGGAAGTCCGATCATTTTCCTCGATTCCTTCTTATCCATGGGATGGAAGATCGAAGGATCGAAACCGTTAGCTATGGGATGGATCCCTTGCTCCCTTCCAGATATCTCCTTTATCAGTTTCTTCCATGAAGGAGAAGTGACAATCACAGCATCGGCCGAAGTGATCATTTTTCTTACAAGATACCTGACAGGAGGGTGGGTCCCATGATAGAATTTTCCAAACAATCCGCTATGGAAATGGACCACCAATCGAGCATGCGAGAAATATCTTGTCCAGAACATATAAGGGAAGCTTCGAAGGAAGCTGTAATAGGCCGATGAGTGAACATGGACGATGTCAGGGTCGCATTTCTTGAAGTCCTTCACGAACCCTAGGAACCGTTTCATATCCCGGAAAGGGATCAAAGGATGCGATTCGTCCTCTGCCCTTGTGCCAATCCTGAAGATCTTCAATTCATACTTCTCATTAGATGAGAATTTCGCATTGATGTTCTTGACAAAATTGGCAACCCCTCCGATAGGCGGGGGGAGTGGACCGACCATCAAGACTTTGGCTCTACCGTTATCATGGACTGGGTCTGGCATGAACGGCTCACCTTATCTTATATGGACTTATTTATAAAAAAGAATTGTATGTTGTCTCAATAATGCAAAATCTGAGGCAGTTCAGGTTGGTCAGATCCAAAGCAGATTCACCTGCCCTTTCAGTACAATTAGGGGGCAATAAAAATATATAAGATGATATAAAAAATATGAACATATAATATATATATATGATTATTTAAGAATTTATTGGTCACATTCTAGATCTTTTTTTCCGATTCGGGAATAATTTGGACTTATCTATGAAAATATCGACCACGGTCAGCCCCGGAATGTAGCTGAAGGTGTGAACACGAGATGCGTTAGGAAAATTCTTTGGCTCTATGTATGCTGTGTGGACCTCATTGTATTTTTGTGTGTCTAAGTCGGTGATCTTATTAATATTCACAGCATGTCCATAAAATACTGAGCAGTCTTGAGATGGACGGTACAACGAACCATTTAACTCGAACACCGGGCCAGCCGGTCGAGCCCTTCGAACGTCGGTAATAATCGGATTCAGAGGATGTGGCTCCCAGTGCTCGCTTAAAAGGTCATCCGAGTGAAATAAGAATAGCTCATCATTAGGTGATGCTCCATCATTCTCTCTTATGTTGCAGAAGAGCCACCATCGTCCATCCTTCCTAAAGATGGTAGGGTCCAAGGCAAAGATGCCGGTCATAATATCCCGGGCATGCTTCCACTTGAATGGGAAATCCACAGCTTCGAATAATGTGATCTTATTGGCATAGGAGGAATCAACCATCATGTAATATGTATCTTTGAACTTGAACACGGTCGGATATGCTAAATGATATGGCTGTTCTAGCACATTGACTGGAGACTTGTATCCTTTCTCACCATCCAGCTTGAACATCGATATGTGCCCTTTATTCGCACCTTTCGAAATCGACATTTCCTCCACGAAGATGTAATAATCATCGTCCTGTCTTATCACGTGGGGATCACCCCACCAGGTGTGGCTCGGGGGAAGGAGCATGATAAAGTCGTTAAAAGAGGTAGGAATCCCGTCGCCGAATCTGTAACAAACAGCCCACCTTCCTTCGTAGAGCATGCGGTGGGTCAGGTACCTAACGCCCTTGGGAAAATAGCGCAGGAAGTAATCTATTATGTCCTGGTTTCTAGGTCCAGTCCTTAAGGACTTTCTCCATTCGTCTAGATTTATGGTGCTTTCTGAAGCCATGGAATCCTCATGGCTATTATGATAAGTTTCAAGTACTCTGGGCAGAAACGAGATGCCCTTGTGATAACTCCGAGCGCGGTTCTTCCATTCCGACCAGACGATAGTTGGGGAGTAGGAACGATAGACGGTCGAGACATTTCCCTTATGAATCCTTTTAACGTGCGAGCCAGTTATAGGAGCGTTATCGAGGATTTCCCAGAGCCCTGCATATTTGCCATCATAACTGATACCGTCGCCAAGGGAGAATGACAATATCCCGAACCTGGATAGGTGAGAAATATCGTCCCGCAGGGTCACATTTCTTACATCGATGAGGAAATCTAATTTTCGTTCCATTATACCAATAACAGCGTCCTGGTCCACTTCCTCCGATGCCCCATTTCTGCGTTTCAGATAGACCCTATCGACCTGGCTTAAGCTGGCAGGGAGTTCCTTTGGGGCAAAGGGATCGCATTTCGAGCCATTGAACTTATTATCGAACCATTTGTATGTCCTATACAGGAAAGGCTCATTGGCTTGCTCCGCCTCCTCATCGAGCACCAACAGCACGATCTCGGCATATTCGGACATGTCGATCCTCTGGATTGCTTTCGATGCCCAAAAGGGAACATTAGTACCGTCCAGCAATACCCCTATCTTTAACTTCAATTTCATCCATCGCCTTCGGTCAATTCACTGGATACTAAAATATTGTGGTGTTATTAAAGAATTCGCACTGATAGCTATTAAAAGAATTACTTCCCGTGCCTGTCAGAACAATAACCTCAGCATTCACCCTCCTATCTTTATTCATGTTTTATCAAAATCGATAATGTCGAGGGATTGCCGAATAATGGATTATCTTGGCAATAATAGTAGCTATCGAGCCAACACGATCCGCACAATATGAAGAGATCAGGATCACATTGGGATTATTTATCCGGAAGGAGAGGGTGAATGAGCTGGAGAATAGAGTCAGACCTTTCTTAACCATTCCTTTCTCCAAAATAAGAAACAAAGCCTTTCGCACCCCTCGTGGAATTCACCGCGACAATAGACGCCTTCGAGGAGAAAGACCGGATTCTTTATGGTTCGCAATTCGCCGGTGGATTCAACCTTGATCTTGGATACCTTCTTAAAGACTCTGAACCTCTTCCCAGTATATTGTGCCATCTCAGGCATGAACCGTAAGCCCTTGAATTTATTCTCATGGTCCAGCATTCCCCTGATCTCATTTTCGGGAAGGATCTCTACAAGATCACCAGCTTCGATATCCTGATTCGATATAGCAATCGGATTCTGGCTAGAGGGTTTGACCGAGCTCTTCTTCTTCCTCTTTATCTTCGATTTGAATGAATGGAATAGAGGGATCATGAACGGAATCTTGTAGTATAGGAAATAAGTTAGTTGCTTTTTAAAATAATCATAATTAAACTCAACGCGGAAATTAACATTTGGCTCAGAAAATGAAACCAAATTTACACATGTAAAATTGCACGAATCCTTTCGATTCTCCATAATAACTTCCCTCATCTTATATTTGACCATATTTAAATATTTCTTTCATTATTAAGGACATCATAGGACGAACAAATTACCTTCATGATCATCAAAACCCCTATCTACTCATGGAAGACTTCCTTCTAAATATGCTCTCGTATCATCGACATGGATAATGGCCAAGTTAAAAAAAGCATCTTTTGGCATTAAATAGCTTTTTTAAGCATCAGAATATATCTGGGCTGCGTGCATCCATCCGTCAATAGGGTGGGAAATAAGCTGAACGTTCCCAAGACTTCAATGTCGAAGATCACCGATCGGCGACTGCTATTGATTACTTCGCTGACCTTCTTTCTCATGAGCTTTTCGCTAATATCATTAATTGGTGCACCTATTAACGGCTACGAACTATCCATTTACCAAGCAACGCCACCGATTTTCTGGATAGCCATGATAATTGGCTTGATCAATGGTGCGTTGCTGTATTACAGGTGTTACCAAAGGAACGATAAGCTGTGGATAATCGGTCTCTTTCAGGTCCTGGTCTGCAATATCATGATACTCAGCGTCAGCATCCTTAGAGGGTTCTTCTATCTCCAGAGGATGGACTCCATTACCTATGTCGGATACTCAAAGGACATCCTAATCTATGGTTCAATACCAGAATACAACTTCTATCCGTTGAACACATTGCTTATCACGATCATTAGCGACATAACAAATCTTTCATTGATTCATTCCGCCATCCTTCTGCCTTCGTTCTTTCTCCTAATTTTCATCTTGTCCGTCTTCATCTGGTCTAGATCCATATCTCGAGAGCCGATATTCGTCGCAGCCATGTCGTTAAGTTCATTTATCATAATTTTCGCTTGGTTCGTCCCCTCAATCTATTATGAGACCTTCTGTGTCCTGATGCTCCCGCTCTTTCTGTATTTTATTCATAAAGCAGAACTCCAGAATATCAGGTACATGATTATCGCCATCATACTTTTCGCATTGTTCACACTAAGCCATATTCTGGTCGCCTTTGGGCTTTTACTATTCTTAATAATATTCTTCTTGTCTGAAAAATATGTCAATTCGGAGCGAAGGACAGTAACAATCCCATTATTATTAATCTGCATCGCAATATTATTGCTTTGGGTCCTGAATCAGGTCTCCCTCACCCACTCCATAATTAGAGTGTTCAACCAGATTTTTGGCCTCAGTCCGAATATTACCACGTTCACCAGTTTCGAGAATATTGCTTCAAGGGCTGGATTATGGAATACTGTCCAGTCTGTAATTGCCTGCACCATTGACGACATCATCTACATAGCACTCGCCCTATGGGCCTTCTTTATTATTTTCAGAAACAACTGGCGGAGGAATCCAGTCACCAAGTATTTCGCTTGTTTGATAGGCGGGATGCTGTTCCTTTTGGTCTTGATACTGACCTCCTACACACATAATCCATTCAGGCTCATCAATCTGAATTTCGTGATGATTTTCACTTTCCCCTTGATCGCTTTCCTGGTTCTCTATAAATTGAAGCAGCGTAGGGTAAACACGGTCCGTTTTGTCATTCTTCTCATCCTAGTGTCTCTGGTTGCCTCAACCTTTTCCATCTATCCAGACCCTATCCAATTCAATCCAAATCTGACAATTACCGCATCCGAGACGTCCGGAGCCAATTGGTTGATCAATCAAAAGGACCAGTACACTAACACGTCCGTCATTCAAACCTCGATTCAGAGGTTTTCTGATTTGATCTATGGGCACATCTACACCGTCGATAATATCAGATCATTGTTGGAGAATGAAACAACCAATCATTTTGCCACAATAATGAGCTCTAATGAAACCGTCGAGGATATGTATCAGATAGTATCGACATTTGACGAGGAAGCCTATAATCAGGTTTGGAAGAATTCAAATAGATTTGTTAACGAAGATTTCCAGGCACTTGCACTCTCAAACATGGTCAATAAGAACTATGAGAACGGAGGGTTCTCATGTTATCTTAGGGAATGACATTCCCTTGGTGGATTCAGATTATTCCAAAAAGTCAGTCAAATATTTCACAATATGTGCGATGGGAGGACAAAATATCATAATATTTCTATAATTTTGCTTTTCTTCTAGTAATGTATGCTCTTGATAGGTAAAGAAGAGTCCTTAAAATAAAATCGACATATTTGATGCCAGATTTCTCTTTACCATATCGTGCTGGGATATCCACATTAGTCATTCGCAGACAAGCCAATTTTGCCTTCAGCATAAAATCGTTTTCGAAGTTGTAACCTTCATACAAGTCATCGATCTTCATTTTCTTTATTGCCTGCTTTGAGGCTGCAACATACCCGTTCTGAGGGTCAGATATCTCCCAATATCCAATCGCAAATCTCGTCATAAAGGTAAGGAGGAAATTCCCCAGTATTCGCCAATAGCTCATACCCTTCCAATTCTTCTTGTCCAGTCTGTTCCCTTTAGTGATGTCTGTTTTATTTTCGATGATGGGCCTAATCAGGGCTTCCAAATAGTTAGGATCCATTTGGTTATCCCCGGCCATAATCGCCATAATATCGCAATCACTGTTAATGAACTGAGTTAATCCAGATTTTATTGCACCACCTACCCCTCGATTCCTTTCATGGTGAATGGCAATTATTTTTGGATTAGAGATCATTTCATTTTTTATTATATTATACGTATTATCTTTTGACGCATCATCGATTATCATTATCTTATCTACCCAGTCAGGAATCCCGTGAATGGTTGCTACAATCAATTCTTCCTCATTGTAAGCAGGAACGACGATGGCCACTCTTGTAGTACTATCTATGTTCTTGATCATCTCGTCCACCAATTGAAGATTTCCTCACCTGTCGCAATCCAAGCTCCCCTTCTTTGGCACTCCTCAATTATCTGTTCATATATCTTTATCTGTCCAGGATATTCGTTCTCATTGAAACGATTGTTGTGCCACAAGATTGTAAGAAGGGCTCCGCGCTTTTCCACAGCGCCGATTATGCTCTTGCATTTCTCCCAGGCTTGATTGACATCCTTGTTAGAAGCAAAAAGTGGCATATCCATTATTGTCAAAGGTATCTCAAGGATACCATCATCCAGTGGGTAGAAAGGAACATCTATTCCGTCTCGAGGGCCGATTCGATCTCGGTATCCGAAAGACGAATCATATTTGAATCCAGCTTCCTCCTGCAATTGCCATGTTCGTGGAATGTCCAGATTTAGACAGTGTTGCCTGATGCCCAATATCGGTTTTCCTACTATGCCCTCAAGAACCTTTTTTTCCCTAATCAACAGCTCCTTGTCACAAAACGAATCATAAGATCCATGAACCCCGATTTCCCATCCATTCGCCCCTAAGGTCCTGATTATTTCCATTATCCTTGGATCGTTAATGTTATAGTTGCCATACGTTAAAGCGTATTTTTTTGGTCTTAGCATGGACGCTTTTTTGGTCTCATTGAGGAAAAAGAAGCTCGAGCGCACGTTGAATCTGCTCTCGATATCAATTATCTTATCAAAATTCCAAAAAGGCAATTCCCTATTCTTTGTGAACAATGATTTCAGCTGATAAAGGTCTCTATTCTTGACGAAATAGTAAGCGCAGTGCAAATACCTCTTGTCGACCACGTCCACATCATGAGTTAGACACAGTGAGAATTTCCTACCATCAGGCCAAGATTTGGCAGCATCACTCACGTGGTGGATATCCTATTCTTTTAGCATATTATTATTCGCTTCCTTTATCAATATTGATAAAGTTTTTTGAGATTCTAAAATTCTTAAGTTAGAAATATTCCG
>CAYGXB010000022.1:0-18383 GCA_964353605.1 uncultured Bacteriovoracaceae bacterium | reverse complement strand
ATCTTCTGCTTCTCCATCTCGAAGAGGATCTCCCTCGCCTTCTGCCTAGCTATATCTTCCTGCTCTTTTGCCTCCAGTTCCTTTTTTTCCAGGAGCTTCTGCGCCTGCTCCTGGATCTCTTTAGCCTTCTGGCCGGCCTCTCCCATGACCCTCTGGGCATCGAGCGTGGCCTGCTCGAGCTTCTCGTCCGAGAAGCGCTTTGCCTGGAGGAAGAGGTCCTCGAGATCCTTCTGCTTCGCCCGCATCGCATCGAGCTCATTGTGGAGGCTCCTGTTCTCATCCATGATCTCTTCCAGGATGTCAGCTATGCTCATGAGGAATCCCTTTACCTCCTCCTGGTCAAACCCCCGCAGCCGTGCCTTGAAGGTCTGTTCCCGTATCATCTCCGGTTTGATCTGCATCAGAAGCCTCCTTTCATACGCATCCCCATTTCAATCAGGGAAGAGACCAGCGCCTGATCCAAAAAGATGATCAGGGCGATGACGATGACCGGGGAGAAATCAATCCCGCCGATTCGCAAGAACGGCAGGCTTTTCCGCAACCAAGCAAAGACAGGCTCCGTGGCTGTATAAAGAAACCGCACGATAGGGTTGTATGGGTCTGGGTTGACCCAGGAGAGGAGCGCCCCGATGATGACGACCCACATGTAGAGGTTCAAGAGGATATGGAGAACCTTGCCAATCCCGATCAGGAAATTTGCCAGCACAAACATGTGCACCTCCTAGCATCGAAAGCACATATGCTTCCTGTATGACGCATTTCAGGCTGAGATTGCAAGTCTTTTCATATTTTGAATCCCCTCGACCCCTCTTGATATACCGAGGGTTTGGGAGATTTGAAAGGGGGTATTTCGATCACGGGAGGATGAAAAGGAATGCATTGTCAACCGCAAAGGATATATCTTAACACATCCGTCGCGGAGGAATGGGAGAGTCTTGCTTTTTAAGCGGCAACAGGAAGATGCCCCCGGCTACGGTTCGTACAGCACACGGATGGGCACAATGTCGCGGCTGATACCCTTAATTCTCACCTGGGGAAGGGGCTCAAAGGCAAAGCCTGCATCGGTGAGTCTCCTTGCCAATTCGTAGGTTATCTTCGAGATAATGATCTCTCGCGGAGCAGCAATGCTTTCGAGGCGCTGGGCGAGGTTTACCGGCTCCCCTATGACCGTATAGTTCATCTGCTCCTGGGTGCCGATGTTCCCGGCCAGGACATTCCCGGAAGCTATCCCGATACACACCTCGATCGGGAAGAGCCCCTCGGCGACCAGCGCCGCCTGCTGGCCGATGACCTGCCGCTGGATATCGACGGCGCATTCAATGGCATGCACCGGATCCTCTTCCGAGGCATCCGGTATTCCGAAAACCGCCATCACCCCATCGCCCAGAAATTTGTCCAGCATCCCTCCGCGCTTGAATAAACACGGCACAACGGCCTCAAAATAACGATTGAGCACCTGAACCACATCCTCCACGCGGCTTTTCTCCACCAGAGGGGTGAAGCCGACTATATCGGCAAAGAGAACGGTGACCGTCTTCATCTCACCGCCAAGCTGCGTCATGCGATCGTCGGCCACGAGATGCTCGGCAAGTCCCCGCGAAAAGTACCGGCTGAGATTCATCCGCTTCTTCTCCAAGGAGATCAGTTCCGTGTATGCTCTGACGAGTGAGGCGGTGATGGAGAGCTGGTCGGCGATGAGCTCAAAGAAACGCAAATCGTTCGGGGAGAATGAACGCGGGGTGTTATCCCGGAAATTCAAGACGCCGATGCAGGCGCCCTCCGAAATGATGGGGACGCAGGCTAGGGAACCCTGCTGCCGCGTTCCCTTGTCTAGAAAGTTGGGATCCTTCGTGACATCCGGGATATAGAGCGTCTGTACCGTCTCAAAGACCTTTCCCGCCACCCCTTCTCCCCGCTTGAGCTTTATGGCAGGCCGCTTCTCGGCATGGTACAGACCAGAAACGCTCACGATATAGAGCTCTTCCGTCTCTTCGTCGATGAGCATGAGGGAGCCGCTGTATATCCCGGTGTGCTGTTTGACGATATCGAGCTGCTTGGTAAAGAGCTCGTCCCAGTTGGCAAGGCTGGTGATCTTCAGGGTATCCCCAAGCTCCTTCAGGAGGGAGAGCTCAGATATCTTCTGTTCATAGGCCTCCTCAAGGGACATGATCCGTTCCTTGAGGAGATTGACTATATCCTGCTCCATGCCCTACACATCCAGGATAAACCTGACCTGCGCCTTGATATCCTCACAGGCTTTGAGTATCTTCTCAGGGACAATGCCGCTTTCCTTCAAAACAGGGACTGCTGAATAATTCATCTTCGTAATATCTACAACGCCCTCATGGGAAATTCTGTCTGCAATATGCACGGTCATGGCAGTCTTCCTGCTCAAGGCCTTACTCGGTAAATGATGGGAAAAGAGCCCATCCACGATGCTCTCGGGGAGCTGCCACCGCTCGGCGACATAGGCCCCGATCTCGGCATGCGAGAGCCCCGCTGATTCCTCTTCTCCGGCAAGGTCATCCAGGGATGACGGAACATCCAAGACACCCGTGAATTCGCCGATCTGAAGCGATACAATCTTGCCCAGATCATGGAGCAGCCCCAAGGTATAGATCATCTCTCCTGGCTTGCAGTCGAGATGAGGCCCGATCCATTGGGAAAGGTACGCTACGATCAGAGAATGTTCCCAAAGCGCTCGCGCTTTCCGGGGGGAGATGCCGTGGAGGATCTTGCGGATGGCGATCGAGAAGGCGAGGTTGACGACCTCTTCGTTCCCCAAGATGACGATGGCGTGCTCGACGGAATCGATCTGCCGATGGAACCCGTAAAAGGCGGAGTTCACCACCTTCAAGAGCTTGGAGGTGATCACCGGATCGCTCTCGATCACCTTGGCCATCTTCGAGGCGCTTGCTAGGCTGTCCTTTGCGAGATCGATGACCTGGCGGGAGATGGACGGTAGGGTGAAGAGGTGCTCGATGTTCCTGAACTTCCGTAAGGTTAGGGTCCCCTTGTCGAGTTTCTCCTTCATCCGCTCCTGATACCCCCAGCTGTCCATGAGGGCATTCAGATCTTCTTCCTTATAATTCTGGTTCGGAACGATGGAGGCAACAATCCCATAGGGGAGATATTCCTTCACCCATTCCTGGTCGGACGCGGGCATCGCGCTCATGATCTGACCCAGTTCCCCCCCATGCGAGGCGATAAACGCGTAGAATTGGTAGAACGTTGAGGAGATGAATCGTGCCTCCGGCTCCTGTTTCCTTTCGGAAGCGTTCGTCTCCTTGGCGGTATCCCACAGACGCTTGACCCAGTGGGAACTCCCCATGAGCCGCAGCCGCTCGAGGGCCAGGAAAAAAAGGGTCTGCAGGTCAACCCCGTCCTTGGGGTAAACCGCGATCCCCTTCGGAATGGAAAGGAATGCGGCGGATGCCTCATTCGCCCCTGCCCCGATCATCCCTACCACCTCGTAATCCTTGTAGCTGACCGCGGTGTCCATGTCTCGTTTGCCGGAGACCACCTTGTCGGCATACTTCTTGGGAACCACGACGATGGCCATGGTACCGCCGAGCGTGGCCACCTTCTTCAATTCCATCTCCAGGGGCAACAATATCTCCCTGTCGCGCATGCATTCCCTATCGACAAGAGTGTATCCATTCTTGACTTACGATTATGCGTACCATAGGATAGAGCATCCTCTCAAAGGGAGCTGCTATGATCAGTGTAGCCGAAGCACGAGAGACCATCCTGTCCCGTATCCATACCCTGCCCGCGGAGCGGGTTTACCTCGAAGACGCTCTCGGCAGGTATCTGGCGGAGGATATTATTGCAAATATGGATATCCCCTTATGGGACAATTCCGCCATGGATGGTTATGCCGTGCGGGTGGCAGACGTGACAAAAGTGCCGACACGCCTGCCGGTTGACCAGGAAATCCCTGCTGGGGTTCATCCCTGGGCCTTGGCACAGGGTTCAGCGGCCCGGATCATGACTGGGGCCGCCCTGCCGGAAGGCTCCGATGCCGTGGTCATACGGGAGGATACCGAGGAACACGGAAGCGCAGTCGTTATCCTCCGCCTCCCCCAAAAGGGCGATCATATCCGCTTCCGCGGGGAGGATATCAAAAAGGGAGCTCGTGTGCTCACGCAGGGGTCCTTGGTGGGGCCAGCCCAGATTGGCGTGCTCGCCTCCTTGAGGCGCGCCAGGACTCTCTGCCACCAGCGGCCACTCGTCGCCATCCTCTCCACCGGCGATGAGGTGGTCGATCTGGATGAGGAGCTCTCCCCGGGCAAGATCCCCTCATCCAATTCCTATACCTTGGTGAGCCTCGTGCGTGAGCTGGGGGCAATGCCCCTCTACCTCGGCATCGCCCATGACACACACGCAGAGATCAGGGACAATCTCGCACGGGCGCAGCGGGCCGACCTGATCCTCACCTCGGGGGGCGTATCCATGGGGGATTACGACCTCGTCAAGGAGGTCATGACCTCCGGCCAGAACACCATGGCGTTCTGGCAAGTAGAGATGAAACCCGGCAAACCGCTCGCCTTCGGCTCTATCGGGGACATCCCTATCATCGGTTTGCCGGGAAACCCCGCCTCAGCAATGATCTCCTTCTACCAATTCGCCCGGCCAGCCATCCTCAAGATGTTGGGGGCAAGAGACATCCTCCTGCCGAGAGTAAAGGCGCGGCTCAAGACACCGCTCCGGAAGAAGCCCGACAGGCCGCATTACATACGGGGGATGCTGGAGAGTGGGCAGGAGCTCAGCGCGAGGATAAGCGGGCCTCAGGGTTCGGGCATCCTTACCACTATGGCGCATGCCAACTGCTTCATCGTCATCCCCAAGGAGAAGATCGTTGTGGAAATGAACGAGCTTGTTGATTGCGAGGTGTTCGGGCCCTTGACTGCAGAAAACTCAGCACTAATAACATAGTATGTAAATCAAGACTGCCACAACATGTTTTTCTTTGGACCATAATTTGCTTATTGACACGGCATATTTTATAGGTATATGACCCATCGTTCAAAGTTAATGTGGAGGATGGCATGCTGAGGACAAAAGAACTCCAACAGATTAAGGATCTCCTCCTGAAGATGAAAAAGGAAATCCTTGCCGATCTCGAAGAGAGGATCAAATCGAGCGATGTATCCGAGCAGCGGGTGATCGGAGATATCTTCGATGATGCGGATCTCGAACAGTCACGGGAGTTCAACCTGCTCTTGACCACACGTGAACGCCAGAAACTCAAACAGATCGAGCAGGCCTTGCTGAAGATCGAGAATGGCGAGTTTGGCATCTGCGAGAACTGCGAACAGGATATACCGGTCGGCAGACTCAAGGTCATGCCCTTTACCACCCTGTGCGTAAAATGCAAGTCCCAGCAGGAGTCTATGGAAGGACACGCCACCGTCTCCGTCGGCGAAAAAGGTTAACCACATGGCCCACAGGGTGGAGGTGGGGCCGAAAACATACCTCTTCGATGCACGGGGAGCAAGAATCAGGAAACAGATACGTCATGCCTTTCCTCATATCCCCATTGAAAGCATCCACTGCCTCGATATCTATAATATCGACGCCCCGGAGGTGAACCCGGACTGGTGCGCGGAAGCCTTCTGCGACCCTGTCATCCAGGACATCGCCATCGATTGCCCCCTCGCTACCGATTTCACCTGGTATATTGAAGTCGGCTTCAAACCCGGGGTCACCGACAATATCGGCCATAGCGCCCAGTATACCCTCGAACTCATCTGCGCGCAGAAGCTCCCCGTGTATTCTGCACGGGCATACCTCATCAAAGGTTCCCTGGACCGGCAGACGGCCGAAGACATCGCTACGGGATGCCTCGCCAACACCCTCATCCAGTACTACCGGGTCTTTGCCCCGTATGAGGCAGAGGCCATTACCCCCTTTATCCCCAAGGTCGAGGACCTCCATACACCCTCTGTTGAGGAAATCGACCTCAATATCCCTGACGACGATCTCATCAAGATCTCCCAGATTAGGACCCTTGCCCTGAGCCTCGATGAGATGAAGGCCATCCAGGCCTATACGAACAATCCTGTGGTCAGAGAGTCTCGCGCTCAAGTAGGCCTCGACGCCAAGATTACCGACGTCGAGCTCGAGGCCCTTGCCCAAACCTGGTCCGAGCACTGCAAGCACAAGATATTCAACGCCCAGATCACCTATCGGGAAGATGGCAGAGAAGAACAGATCACATCCCTCTTCAAGACCTATATCCAGGGCGCGACGAAGGCGATCCGGGAACAATCCGGCAAAGACGATATCTGCGTGAGCATCTTCATCGACAACGCCGGCGTCATCCTTTTCAACGACGAGTATCATCTCGTCTTCAAGGTGGAGACGCATAACTCTCCTTCTGCCCTCGACCCCTACGGCGGGGCTCTGACCGGCATCGTCGGGGTCAACCGCGACCCGTTCGGCACGGGGCTGGGTGCCAAGCTCATCTTCAATACCGACGTTTTTTGCTTCGCGAACCCCTTCTACGACAAGCCGATCCCGCCCAAGATCCTCCATCCGCGTCGGATCTTCGAAGGTGTGCGCGAAGGGGTGGAGCACGGTGGGAACAAATCCGGCATCCCCACCGTCAATGGTTGCCTCGTCTTCGACGACCGCTACCTAGGGAAGCCCCTCGTCTACTGCGGCACGGCCGGTATCATACCCAAAGAGATCAACGGGCAACCTTCCCACATAAAGCAGATCCGCCCCGGGGACCTCATCGTCATGTCGGGCGGGAGGATCGGTAAGGACGGTATTCACGGCGCTACCTTCTCCTCCGAGGAACTCCACGAAGCCTCCCCGACCTCGGCAGTGCAGATCGGTGATCCCATAACCCAGAAGAAGCTCACCGACTTCCTCTTGCGGGCGCGCGATCTAGGGCTTTACCTGGCTATAACGGATAATGGTGCCGGCGGGCTCTCTTCATCCGTGGGCGAGATGGCGAGCATGTCGGGCGGCTGCCACATCGAGCTGGAAAAACCTCCACTCAAATACCAGGGCTTGAGCCCTTGGGAAATCCTCCTCTCCGAGGCGCAGGAGCGGATGACCCTCGCCGTGCCGCCAGACAAGATTGACGCCTTTCTCGCCCTCTCCGGGCAGATGGGCGTGGAATCCACCACGATCGGCATCTTCACCGACTCCGGGAAGTTCCGTTGCACCTACGACGGCAAAACCATCGCTTACCTCGACATGGCATTCCTCCATGAAGGCCTTCCCCTTCTGCACCTCACGGCACGATGGGAAGATCGTGGCCTTCAAGACCCCATAATTCCGCCTCCCGGTGATCACAACCGGAAGCTCCACGAGATGCTCGCGCGCCTCAACATCTGCTCGAAGGAATATGTTGTTCGGCAGTATGACCACGAGGTCCAGGGGGGCTCGGTCATCAAACCACTCGTAGGCGAGACCTGCGACGGCCCGTCCGATGCAGGGATCGTACGGCCGATCCTCTCTTCCAAGGAGGGCGTTGTCATCAGTAACGGCATCTGCCCGCGGTACTCGGACATCGACACCTACCACATGGCCGCCAACGCCCTCGATGAGGCCATCCGGAACTATATCTGCGTCGGCGGCAACCCGGAACACTGGGCCTGCCTCGATAACTTCTGCTGGTGCGATCCGGTTCAGAGTCCGAAAAATCCCGACGGACAATATAAGCTCGCCCAGCTCGTCCGCGCCAACAAGGCCCTCGCCGATTACACCAGGGCTTACCGCTGCCCCATGATCTCCGGCAAGGACAGCATGAAGAACGACTACATCGCTCTCGATACCAAGATCTCCATCCCACCCACTCTCCTCATCTCCGTTATCGGCAAGATCGACGATGTGCGTTTGTCCGTGACCATGGATGTCAAACGCGCTGGCGATCACGTCTACATCCTTGGGTCAACCGGGAAGGAGTTCGGCGGGAGTGAATACCTCGCTTCTTACGGTCTCCTGGGCGCCTCCGTGCCCAAGGTCGACGCATCAAACGCCCTTGCGCGCTACCGGAAACTCCACGCGGCCATCAAACAAGGCCTCATCGCCTCTGCCCATGATATCTCCGACGGCGGTCTCGCGGTCTGTATCGCCGAAAAGGCCTTCGCTGGCGGCTTTGGCATACAGATAGAACTGAACCGGGTCCCGACCGATGGTGTCTTGAACGATACCGAGATCCTCTATTCCGAGACCGCTAGCCGTATCGTTTTCACCGCCAAACCCGAACATGCCCCACAGATCGTGGCAGTCTTCGCCGGGGATGCCCAATGCATCGGCAGAACGACAGACGAAAAAAGGCTCATCATCTCCGGCCAGAATGAATCAATCCTCATTGATCAGGACATTTCAGACCTGAAAGCGGCCTGGAAGGCCCCCTTGGATCTCTAGCCATGGTAAAGCAGGCAAGAGCGATCATCATCACCGGATACGGCACGAACTGCGAGATGGAGATGGCTCATGCCTGCACGCATGCCGGGGCCAGAGCCGATATCGCCCATTTGAGCGATATCCTGAACGGCAGGATCCGTATGCTGGATTACCATTTCCTCAACCTCCCTGGCGGCTTCCTCGATGGCGATGACCTCGGGAGCGCCCAAGTGGAGAGCGTCCGCCTCAAACATGCGCGTATCCACACAAGCGGGCACACCATGTACGAAGAGATCCTGGAATTCTTCGCACAGGGCGGTCTCATCCTTGGCGTTTGCAACGGGTTTCAGGTTCTGGTCAAGGCCGGCCTGCTCCCTTGCAATCCCTTCGGTAAACGCTGCGTATCGCTTACCTTCAACGACTCGGCCCGCTTCGAAGATCGCTGGGTCTCTCTCGCCGTGAATACACATAGCCCCTGCATCTTCACGCAAGGCATCGACATGATCAGCCTGCCCGTCCGTCATGGCGAGGGCAAGTTTATCACCGACAACGACGCCACCCTCCAAGGAATCATGGATGATAACCTCTCCGCCCTCTTCTACGCGGATGCGGCCGGCAAACCGACCCAGCAGTACCCGGCCAACCCCAACGGAAGCGTCAACGCCATCGCCGGCATCTGCGATGCCACGGGGAGGATATTCGGCCTCATGCCACACCCGGAGGCTTTCACCCACGCCACCAATCACCCCTTGTGGACCCGTAAACCTCTCCCGGAGCGCGGCGCGGGCATGGCTATCTTCGATAACGCCGTCAAATATTTGCAAGGCATAATCTAGCCCGCTCCCTCGCTCTCCCCTGGACCCCCCCCTCCAGGGCTCCGGAGGAAGCCAAATGAAGAAAACCCTTGAAAACCCCCTCCCGTTTTAGTACGCATGAGTCGCTAGCCTTCTTTGATTTTGCCAATAACGAGAGGGGAGAAGATAATATGAAAAAGTCAGGCACGAAGGTCGTATTTATGCTAGTGATCCTCCTGGTGGCCGCGGCCATCTGGGGCATTGATGCCTTTCTCGAATGGGAAAAGCCGCAGATTATTGCGGACAAGAGCATTGCCACGATCGGGCAACACAAGCTCATGGATATCCGTTTCATCGATGAGAAGACCGGCTTGAGGCATATCTCCATAACACTGAGCCAGGACAACATGAGCCCCACACTATCGGAGGTCGATTTTCAGGAAAAGGGGACCGTGGACAAGACGCTTCGCATCGAGGTGATCCCGAAGAATCTCAAAATACACGACGGAGAGGCCATGCTGCATATCACGGCTACGGATTTCTCGCCCTTGAAAAATACCGCCTCCCTGGATATGCAGGTCACCATCGATGCCGTCCCTCCCCGCATCTCCCTCCAGAGCACTTCCCACAATATCAATCCGGGCGGTACCTGTCTGTCCATCTACAAGGTATCCAAGCCGGTGCACGCGCAGGGCGTGAAATGCGGCGACGCCTTTTTCGCGGGGTATCCAACCACCATCAAAGATAAACCGTGCTCTGTAGCCTACTTTGCAGTCCCCATGGATGTCCAGCGCTCCACCCTGATGTCGATCATGGTCCAGGACCGGGGTGGAAATACCGCTGCCGCCGCGATCCCCTTTTACATCCGCACGGCACATACGTTCCGTTCCGATACCGTGAAGCTGGGCGAGACCTTTCTTCAGGAGAAGGCCGTTGAATTTCAGCAGCACGAACCACGCCTCGCCGGGAAGACACCCGTTGATATCTTCATGTATGTCAACGAACAGATGCGCCAGGACAATAGCAAGACCATTCAGACCATCTGCTCAAAGACCCAGCCGAAACAGCTCTGGCAGGGGCCGTTCCTGAGGATGAAGAATGCCGCCCCCATGGCCAGGTTTGGAGACAAGCGCGGCTATGCATACGAAGGTCGGACCGTCGGCGAGAGCGTGCACCTGGGGGTCGATCTCGCCTCCACCATGCATGCCCCGGTACAGGCCGCCAACCGCGGAGTCGTCCTATTCACCGATTACCTGGGGATCTACGGCAATGCGGTCATCATCGATCACGGGCAGGGAATCGCAAGCCTCTATGGCCATATGAACGAGAGCAAGGTCAAGGTGGGCCAGCAGGTGGCCAAAGGAGAGGTGATCGGTATCACGGGGTCCACAGGCCTAGCCGGCGGCGACCATCTGCACTTCAGCATCCTGGTCGGCGGGCAGTTCGTAAACCCCATCGAGTGGTGGGATTCGCACTGGATCACGGACAACATCGAGGACAAGTTCAACGACGCCGCATCATTGCTTTAACGCCGCCTTTTCCAAGGTCAATCGAGAACCCCTACCTTCCTCCTGGCCAGGAGGGGGGCAGAGCTTTGCGGACAGTATTGCTGACCATGCCAAGGACAATCGATTGGAAGCTCCAGAGGGCATCGCGCGCTCTTCCCTGCGTGAAATCTCGCCCGGAAGTCGCACCCTTTCTTCGGAAATCGCTCCATCATCCGGATCGCCATGAGATTTGGCCCGTCCCCGGCCCTTTTTCATTTTCTTCATGGTCAGGGGTCGCCCAAATCTCACGGCCCTTGGCCCCCTTACCCCGGACGGGGGATGGGGGTGAGCTTTTTTACTCGTCCGGTTCGTCGCCCACGTACTTGGTGAAATCGACGATACGCTCGCCTTCCTTGAGCCGTATGGTGCGCACGCCCTGGGCAGACCTGCCGGTGGTCCGGATCTGTTTTACCGGCATGCGGATGATCTGGCTTGAATTGGAGATGACGATGAGCTCGTCCGTCTTCTTGACCATGCGTATGCCGACGAGATCGCCGGTCTTGTCGGTAATCTGGGCCGTGAATACGCCCTTGCCGGCCCTGTTCTGTACCGGATAGAGGGTCACGGGGCTCTTCTTGCCGTAGCCTTTGGAGGTGAGGTTGATGACGTATTCATCCGGTGCATGCACCACGTCCATGCCCACCACGTTCTCGCCCCCGTCGAGCTTGATGGCCCGCACACCCTGGGCCTGTCTACCCATGACGCGCACGACTTTCTCGGAGAAGACGATGGCCTTGCCGGAGCTCGCGGCGACGATGATATTGTCACTCCCCGTAGTAAGCCGGGCGGAGACGAGCTCATCGCCGGCATCGAGCGTGCAGGCGATGATGCCGGTCTTCACGATTTTGCTGAAACCGCCGAGGTTGACGCGCTTGATGTAGGCCTTGGCAGTCACCATGACCACGTTGGCTTTCATGGTGATGTCGGGGGTGACGAGGATGGCGCAGATGCGCTCCTCTTTCTGGATGGGGCGGATGTTATTGATGGGGATGCCTTTCAGTGCTCGGTCCCGCTCCGGGATCTCGTACACCTTGGTGTGGTATACGCGTCCCAGATTGGTGAAGTAGAGGATGGAGGCGTGGGTGGAGGCGATGAAGATGTGTTCGATGAAGTCGTCCTCGGTGATCGCGCCGCCCCTGACCCCGACGCCGCCGCGGTTCTGTGTGCGGTACTTGGTGAGCTCGGAGCGTTTGATATAGCCTTTGCGCGTGACGGTGACGACCATCTTCTCATCGGGGATGAGATCCTCGACATTGAAATCGCCCACGGTACTGTACACGATGATCGTCTTGCGGGGGTCGCTGTACTTCCCCTTGATTTCGGTGAGTTCGGACCTGATAACCCTGAAAAGCTCGTCGCGATCGGAAAGTATCTTCTCCAGCCGTTTGATCCCTGCCAGAAGCTCGCGATGTTCCTCCATGAGCTTTTCGCGCTCCAGCCCTGTCAGTCTCTGGAGCCGCATGTCGAGGATGGCTTGTCCCTGGCTCTCTGAGAAGGCAAAGCGCTCCATGAGCGCTGCGAGGGCGTCCTTGGGCGTAGCTGAGGCTCTGATAAGGGCCACGACCTCCTCGATGAACTCAAGGGCCTTGAGAAGACCATCCAGGATATGGACACGCGCCTTGGCCTTGTTGAGTTCGAAGATGGACCGTCGGGTGACGACCTCCTCCCGGAAATCGAGGAAGGCCTGGAGGAGTTCTCCCAGGCTCATCACCCTAGGTCGGCCGTTGTGGATGGAGAGCATGTTCATGGAAAAGGAGGTCTGGAGGTTGGTGAGCTTATAGAGCTGGTTCTGGAGGACGAGAATCTGCGCCCCCTTCTTCAGTTCGATGACCACCCGCATGCCGTCCTTGTTGGACTCGTCCCTGATGTCGGTGATGTCATCGAGTTTCTTCTCCTGGGCTAAGAGCGCGATGCGCTCGATGAGTTCGGCCTTGTTGACGGTATAGGGGATTTCATCGATGATGAGCCGTTCTTTGCCCTTGTCTTCCTCGGTGTGCATTTTGCCCCTGAGTGTGATGATGCCTCTGCCTGTAGCGTAGGCCTTTTCGAGCTCGTTCCCGGCATAGAGGCTGCCGCCCGTCGGGAAGTCGGGGCCGGGCATGATTTTCATGATCTCAGCCAGGGAGAGGGATGGCTGATCGATGAGAGCGATAAGGGCGTTGATGAGCTCTTCGAGATTGTGGGGCGGGATACTGGTCGCCATGCCCACGGCAATGCCCGTTGATCCGTTGAGGAGGAGCCCTGGAATCCTCGAGGGCAGGACCTGCGGTTCGAAAATGGATTCATCGTAGTTCGGGGAGAAATCGACGGTTTCCTTGTCGATGTCGGAGAGCATTTCCTCTGCGATGCGGGACATCCTGATCTCGGTATATCGCATGGCGGCAGGGGGGTCGCCATCGATCGAGCCAAAGTTCCCTTGCCCGTCGATGAGGGTATACCTTAAGGAGAACGGCTGCGCCATGCGCACGGCGGCGTCGTAAACCGCGGCGTCTCCATGGGGATGATACTTACCGATGACGTCGCCGACGATGCGGGCGGACTTCCTGTACGGCCTATTATGGGTGTTTCCCGCCTCCTGCATGGCGAAGAGTATCCTCCGGTGAACGTACTTGAGGCCGTCACGGACATCGGGGATGGCCCGCCCGATGATGACACTCATGGCATAATCGAGGTAGCTCTTGCGCATTTCTTGGTCTATGGCAACGGTATGTGTCGACATGCATTATCCCCTATGATGGCTTAGACATCGAGGTTCGTGACCCGCCAGGCGTTGTTCTGAATGAAATCCCTCCTGGGTTCGACCTCGTCCCCCATGAGGGTGGAGAAGATCTGATCCGTTTCGACGGCATCGTCTATGGTCACCTGGAGCATGGTTCTTTTCTGCGGATCCATGGTGGTATCCCAGAGTTGTTCGGGGTTCATTTCCCCCAGACCTTTGTATCTCTGGACGGTAAAGCCTTTTTTGGCCTCTTCGAGGATCTTCTCCGCTGCATCATTGAGATTGGTAACCTGGTAGACTGCATTCCCTCTGATGATCGTAAACGGGGGTTTGCCGGTCTTCTTGAGTTGGTTGTGAATCTTCATCAATTCTTCGAAGCCCTTGGATTCAAAAATCTTCTGGTCGATGACGGTTTCCTTCCGCAGACCATTCTTCAACGTGTGGAAGAGGATCTGACCCTCCTGTAGCTCGCTCCTTACTGGGCCAAGGTGTGGGAACCACGTTTTAATAACGGAGAAGATTTTATCCCGGATGACTGCCAGATCAAAAGGCGCCTTGCTGTCTGCCGGGGCAAGGTAAGAAGCGCACTGGATCAACCGGTCATCCATATTCCGCATGTCATAGTTGAGGAGGATGCTCCCGCGCCGGTTGATCAGGCGTATGTACCGGACCAATTCATGGCCGGTGATCTCCGCTTCGCCTTTGAGGGTGCATTCCTTGGCCACATTGTTGAGGAGGTACTCATCGAGGGTGTCTTCGTTGAGGAGGTAGCTTGTCTGTTTCCCCTTGGCGAGCTTGAACAAGGGGGGCTGTGCGATATAGAGACGCCCGTGCTCGATAATCTCCGGCATCTGCCGAAAGAAAAAGGTGAGGAGCAGCGTCCTAATATGGGCGCCGTCGACGTCGGCATCAGTCATGATCACGATGGTATGGTACCTGAGCTTGGCGATATCGAAATTATCCGATCCTATGCCGGCGCCGAGCGCCGTGATTAGCGCCTTGATCTCCTGGTTCGAGAGCATTTTCTCGACTCTGGCCTTTTCGACATTGAGGATCTTGCCCCGCAGGGGAAGGATGGCCTGGTTCTTCCTGTCCCTGCCTTGCTTTGCGCTACCGCCGGCGGAATCCCCCTCGACGATGAAGATCTCGCAGAGGGCCGGGTCTCTCTCCTGGCAGTCCGCAAGCTTCCCGGGCAAGAAGGTGTTCTCCAGGGCGCTCTTTCTACGGGTGAGTTCCCGCGCCTTGCGCGCCGCTTCCCGCGCCTGGGCGCTGTCGAGGATCTTCTTGATGATGATGCCGGCTTCGCTCGGGTTTTCGTTCAGGTAATCACCGAGAGCATCGTTCACGATGCTCTCGGTGATGCCCTGCATATCGGAATTTCCAAGCTTGCCCTTGGTCTGCCCCTCAAATTGCGGACTGGGAAGCATTACAGAGAGGACCGCGCAGAGCCCCTCCTTCGTATCATCGCCTTGTATGGCGAGCTTGGTATTCTTGAGGAGACCCTTGTCTTTGGCATAGGCGTTTATCGTCCGCGTGAGGGCCTTTCTGAAGCCGACCACATGCGTCCCCCCGTCATGGGTGTTGATGTTGTTGGCGAACGAAAAGAGACTCTCCGCATACGCGGTATTGTACTGCACGACGCCCTCTACGACGACATCCCCCTTTTCCTTTTTGAAATAGATGGGGGGGTGCAACGGTTTTTTCTTGGAATTCAGATAGGCCACGAAATCCATGAGTCCTTCCTCGAAATGGAAGGTGTTGACTGTATCCGTCCGTTCGTCTTCTAGGGTGATGCGGAGATCCTTGTTCAGGAAGGCGATCTCGCGCAAACGGTTGGCTATGACATCATAGTCAAAGGCTGTCGTCTCGAAGATATCCGGATCGGGTTTGAAATGAACCGTTGTTCCCCGCTTTTTCGTCTCCCCCTTCGCCTCGAGATCGGCCATGGGGACACCCCGTTCATACTTCTGGGTGAATATCTTCCCGTCGCGAAAGATCTCCAGGTCAAGCGCTTCCGAGAGGGCGTTCACAACAGAAACTCCCACGCCGTGCAGACCACCGGACACCTTATAGATCGAATTATCGAATTTGCCGCCGGCATGGAGCGTGGTGAGGACCACCTCGGCGGCGGATTTTCCCGTATCCGCATGGATATCGGTAGGGATCCCTCTGCCGTCATCGGCGACCGTGGTACTCTCATCCATGTGGATGGTAACCTTGATGCTCTTGCAATATCCGGCGATGGCCTCGTCCACACTGTTGTCGACGACCTCGAAGACAAGGTGGTGTAGCCCTTGCGCCGAGGTGGAACCTATGTACATGGCTGGTCGCAGGCGAACAGCTTCGAATCCGCCCAGGACCTTGATGTCTTTGGCTGTATATTCCTGCATACCCAGTTCCTTCACGATGGATACTAGAACCGCATGGGCATGATGACCCACTTGCTCTCCGTTATTTCCCCTGGAGTAATAAGACAAGGCCCTTGAGACCCTTTTAGCCGGATTTCCGCTTCCCCAGCTATATACGCCAAACAGTCAATGAAATACCGCGGGTTGAAATTGGTCTCGATCTCTTCGCCCTGGTGATCGCAAGGCAAGGAGATCTCGACATCGCCTTGATCAGGATTTTGTGCATAGAGGATGGTCTGTCCTTCCTTGAAGAGGAATTTCACGCAGCTGGCTATATCGGAGACCATCGTGGAGCATACCCTGAGGGCATTGAGGAGATCAGCGGCATTGATGCGGGTGCAGATCGGATAGGTTTCGATTTTAATGATGCCCCGGTAATCGGGGAATTTCCCATCGATGAGCCGTACCGTCGCTATGGTATCCGTGGAGGTATAATAAATCGAGTCCTTGGTGAGAAGGATCGTGGCGTCCTCGTCGCCGCCCTCGATGAGCCTTCGCAATTCCTGCATCCCTTTGCGCGGGACGATGATACCCTGTCCCACATCGATCTGTTCCGCGATAGAACTCCGCACCACGGATAACCGCCTGCTATCCGTAGTAACCATTTCGATGTAGGGGATATGCGAATGTTCATCCTCGCCATAGGTGAGGAGGGCGCCGCCGAGGGTATACTTCGTGTCGCTTTCAGCGGTCGAGGGGATGGAGAATATGGTCTTGTCTATCATGTTCTTGATAATGCTCGGGTCTATAGTAAGACCGAGCTCTTTCTCATGGAATTCGACCATGGGATATTCTTCAGGGTCCATGATGTTGAGTTTAGTATTGAAATTTCCGACCACCACATGAGCGCGCACGTGGTTTTCGGTCCAGAGGAGGAGACTGTCATCCGGCAATTCCCGGATAAGGTCGAAAAAGCTCCTGCAATTAATGGCGCAAGCCCCCTGTTCTTCCACAGCACAGCTTGTACTCACCTGGATAGAGGTATGGAGGTCAGTGGCCTTTACCTTGAGTCCTCCCTCGTAGGTTTCCAGGAGGACATGACTGAGAATCGGCAGGGTGGTCTTCCTATCGGTAAAGCCCTGTACTTTTGCCAACATATTCTGAAGAACACTTTTTCGAATTATGCATTTCATATATTCATACCCCTTAAATTAATTAATATAATAAACCCTGTGCGAATGTCCATAACCCATCTAAGGCGTTAATTTCGCTCGAAAGGTTATGTCCATTCCCATTACCATATCTTTCCTTCAACCCCTGTTACGCAGCTAGCATTGTAGAATTGTAGAAGACTGGAGCATAACTTAGTGCGTCAGCTCCTCTGCCGCAAGAAAGCTTGCGACCCGTTCCAGGTCGCCTTTGGAATAGAACTCGATGATGATCTTCCCCTTCTTTTTCCCCCACATGCAAGTCACCTTGGTGGAAAACCTTTCGGAGAGCCGGAGCGAGAGTCTATCAAAAGCGGGATCCAGCTTTTTTCGCTCCTTCTGATGCCGTTGTTTCGCATGGGAAGCGATTCTTTCCGTTTCGCGCACACTCAAGCCCTTGTTTTGTATCTGATTGAGCAGAAACACCTGTTCCGCATACTTGTTCAACATGAGGAGTGCCCGAGCATGACCGGTCGTAATACGTCCCGCCCGGAGCGCTTGTTTGATATTTTCCGGAAGACCGATAAGGCGCAGTGAGTTGGTAATGGTCGAGCGGTCCTTCGATACCGCATCGGCGATATCCTGATGGGTATGTTGAAAATGCTTACAGAGGGTAAAGTAGGCCTCGGCCTCGTCCATGGGATTCAGGTCCTCCCGCTGGAGGTTTTCGATGAGGGAGAGGCGGAAGGATTCGTCATCCGGGCAATCCCTGACGAGCGTGGGAAGCTTGGTGAGACCGGCCATGACCGCGGCCCGATATCTCCTTTCGCCGGCGATGATTTCGTGCTTGGTGCCCACACGACGGACCACGATCGGCGATATGAGCCCGTTCTTGCGGATGGAATCCGAGAGTTCCTTGATCTTCTCGTCGTCGATTTCTTTGCGCGGCTGGATGGGATTTGGGGAAATCTCCTCTATGGAGAGCTCCACCAGCTGCGCGCTGCTATCCATGCTGGAATCGGGGAAGATGGCATCGATGCCCCTACCCAGACGAGGTCTTGTTTTCATGCAACCCCCTTCCTGTCTATCTCTTTGGCCAACAGAAGATAATGTTGTGCGCCCTTGGAAGATATATCATAGAGGCAGATGGGGAGACCATAGCTCGGCGCCTCGCTGAGTCGGATATTCCGCGGAATAATAGTATGGAATACCTTCGAGTTGAAGTGTCCCATCATATTCTCGGCGATGTCATGGCTTAAGCGCGTCCGGGGATCGAACATGGTGAGGAGAAAGCCCTCAATATAAATACTGGGGTTGAGCCGCCGCCGCACGAGCTCATAGGTCGTTAGGAGGCTCTTGAGACCCTCGAGAGCATAGTACTCGCATTGAACGGGGATGAGGAGCGATGAGCATGCGGCTAGGGCGTTGAGGGTGAGGAGCCCAAGCGACGGGGGGCAATC
>CAYGXB010000021.1:0-18389 GCA_964353605.1 uncultured Bacteriovoracaceae bacterium | reverse complement strand
CAAAATCAAGGAGGTCATCATCCCCGAACAGAACATGAAGGATCTGGTCGAGATCTACATGGCGGCTTTGGCAAGAATCCCGCTCCCACGGCCGGCGCGGAGGCCTTACCGGGATTACATAGGCTGGTTTCTCAAACAGAATCAAGAGAAGGCCCTGAAATTCTGGAAGGAGAGCCTCGGCGATCTGGCCGCTCCGACCTCGCTCCCCATGGACCGGCTGCCCGCCCAGGATGTGGCAACCTTTAGCGAGGAGGTGCGACTCGAGCTTGCACCTGAGCTGACCCGCAAAGTGCAGGATCTGGCCAAGCGGCAGCGCGTCACCCAGAGCACCTTGGTCCAAGCAGTCTGGTCTCTCCTCTTATCCCGCTACAGCCGGCAGAACGACGTAGTTTTCGGAGTGACGGTCTCAGGGAGACCCGCTGACCTGCAAGGCTCGGAGGACATGATCGGCCTCTTCATCAATACCTTGCCGATGCGGGTCAGGTTATCTGCAGAGATGACGGTCTCCGAACTGCTCCAATCCGTACAGGAATTTGCCAATGCCTTGCGCGAATACGAATACTCGCCCTTGTCCGACGTAAAGGCTTGCACTGCCATATCTAAGTCACAAAACCTTTTTGACTCTTTCGTCGTGTTTGAGAACTATCCCGTGGATGCAATCGGATCGGCCCCTGACTCCCGGTTCGGCCTCTCGGAGATCAGCACGGTCGAGATGACGAATTTCCCCCTGACCATGATCGTTTCCCCCGGCGAACATCTGCGCATCGAATTGCACTACTATACCTCCCTGTTCGACCGGGTGACCGTTGAACGTATGCTGGGCCACATGCGCGAGGTTTTAGTCGCCATGGTGGATAATCCGGATGCCAAACTCTCCCAAGTGGAGATCCTCTCTCAGGAAGAGAAGCAGCAGATCCTCATCGACTTTAATCAGACGGATTCTCCCTATTCACAGGACAAGTGTCCCTACCAGCTCTTCGAGGAGCAGGCGGACAAGACCCCGGAGCATGTGGCCGTTACGTTCGAGGAGCAAGCGCTGACCTATCGGGAGCTCAATGCACGCGCGAATCAGCTCGCTCATTACCTGAGGCAGAAGGGTGTAGTGAAGGAGTCGAAGATCGGACTCATGGTGGAGCGGTCCCTTGATATGCTCGTGGGGGTCTTGGGGATCCAGAAAGCGGGAGGCGCCTATGTCCCGATGGATCCCGAATACCCCAAGGCGCGTTTGGAATACATGCTGGAGGATTCCGAAAGCCCGGTCCTCGTCACGCAGAGCGCCCTCCTTGCAGGGCTATCGAAGCCACCCAAGCAGGCGGTTTGCCTGGACGTCGACTGGGATGCGATCGCCAAGCAAAGCAGGGAGAATCCTGTTCCGCTCGCGGGTCCCGAGAACATCTCTCATCTCATCTATACCTCCGGCTCCACAGGTCTGCCGAAAGGCGTGATGATCGAGCACCGCAATGTGACGGCTTTCCTCTACTGGTGCCTCGAGGAGTTCCGGCATGATGAATACGAGAAGATGATCGCCTCCACCTCGATGTGCTTCGACCTCTCGGTCTTCGAGTTCCTCCTCCCGCTTATCACCGGGGCTCATGTGATCATCCTCCGTTCGTCCCTTGATTTCGACGAATTCCTAGAGCAAAACACGGCGACCATGATAAATACGGTGCCCTCAGCCCTGAAGCATCTCTTGAGTGTCATGGACAAGCGGCACCACATCAAGGCTATCAACCTGGCCGGCGAACCCTTGAAGCTTGAGCTGGTCAAAGATGCATACGCAAAGCTCGATGTGGACATCATACGCAACCTGTATGGGCCGACGGAAGACACCACATATTCCACGGGGTACCGGGTGCCCAAGGATTCCGATAGACAGCCCCTGATTGGGAGACCGATATTCAATTCGAAGGCCTACATCGTTGACCAGCATCTCAAACCTGTCCCGGTAGGGGTCATCGGCGAGATCTACCTCACCGGCCATGGCCTGGCGCGGGGATATTGGAATGCACCGGAGAAGACCTCCCAGCGGTTCATCCCCAACCCGTTTCATCTGGATTTCTGCCCGGTCATGTACAAGACCGGCGATCTCGGCAAGTGGCTACATGACGGCAACATTGAGTTCCATGGCAGGGTGGACTATCAGGTCAAGATCAGGGGCAACCGGATCGAGATGGGCGAGATCGAGGCCCGTCTCGCACAGCACAGCGAGATCAAGGATATCGTAGTCATGGACAAGGAAGACAGCGAGGGGAACAAGTTCCTCGTGGCCTATTATGTCGCCGATGCTGAGATCTCCACGACAGACCTGCGGGCATTCATCAAGGAAACCCTCCCGGATTACATGGTCCCCTCCCGGTTCGTGCGACTGGATATCCTGCCGCTCACCCCGAACGGTAAGGTGGATCGGAAGGCCCTTCCGGATGTGGAGGGTGTGAGACCGGAGGTCGGAAGCGTTTACGTCGAACCACGCAATGAGGTGGAACAGGCGCTGTCCGAGGTGTGGAAGGAGGTCTTGGGGCTGGACAGGGTAGGCGTGAATGACAACTTCTTTGACTTGGGCGGCGACTCGATCATCAGCCTCCAGGTGGTGGGCAGGCTTAAGAAGCGCGGCTTTGACATGCGACCCAAGGATATCTTCGAACACCAGACCATTGCCGAGCTCGCCCTCGTCGTAGGGAAAGGAAAAACGCTCAAGGCCGAACAGGGCCCTATCGTTGGCCAGGCGCCCCTCATTCCGATCCAGCGCTGGTTCTTCGATTTAAGGCTTGCAAACGAGCATCATTTCAATCAGTTTCTCGTCTTCAAGACCGCGATGCAACTCGATCCAGCCGCCCTGAAGCAGGCCCTCCAGGCCGTGATCGATCACCATGATACCCTGAGAGTGCGCTTTATGATAGATGCTCAGGAGTTCATGCCGCTCGGTGAGGAGGTTGCCTTCGTCGTAAAGGATGTGCAGAACGATGCCGAGCTCACGCAAGCGGTGAATGCCCTTCAGAACTCGTTGAACATCATTCGCGGTCCTGTGTTTGCCGCCGGTCTCTACCGCAAGGGAACCGTCGAATACCTCGCATTCGCCGCGCATCACCTCGTTGTGGACGGGGTCTCGTGGCGGATCCTGCTCGAAGACCTCTTTACCGGCTACGGAGCGGCCGTCAAGGGGAATACGATCCTCCTGCCGGAAAAGACGACCTCGTACCTGGAGTGGGCGCTGCGCCTAAACGAATATGCGATAAAGGTGGACCTGCAAGACGAACGTGCCTCCTGGAAGCAGGAACTCTTGCAGGCGGCGGGGCACACTTTTCCCCTTGATCATGATCGAGGAGAAAACGACGTGGCGTCGTCGGCCAGCTTAAGGGTGGAGCTCGGCGAGGAATACACGGACTATCTCCTCAAGAGTGCACACAAGGCCTATAATACCGAGGTGAATGATCTCCTCATCACCGCCTTGATGCGGGCGCTTGCAGCTTGGACAGGACAGAATACGGTGCTTTTCAACCTCGAAGGTCACGGCAGGGAGGATATCATCGAGGGTATCGATATCAGCCGGACCGTGGGGTGGTTTACCACGCTCTTTCCCTTAGCACTCCATGCCGGGAACGATGATCCGGGAAAACAGATCAAGTATGTCAAGGAGAAGCTTAGGATAATTCCGTACAAGGGTTTCAACTACGGCATCATCAAGTATATCCTTAAGGATGATAGGCTTCCAGAAATTCATCCCCCGGTAGTGTTTAATTACCTCGGCCAGTTGCAGAAGAGCGAACTGGAAGGCGCTTTTGACCTCACCGACGAGATCAAGGCCGACTCGAATGATCCGAGAAATCTCCTTGCCCATCTCGTCACGATCAATTGCAAAGTTGAGGACGCCAAACTTCTCGTCGATATCAGTTTCAGCCGCAACAAATACGAAGATGCCACGCTGCAATCCCTAGCGCAAAAGTTCGTCACCGAGCTTGCCGAAGTGGTGCAGTGCTGCATGCGTTCCGAGACGGTGGGCTATACTCCCTCCGATTTCGAGCTCGCCGAGATCACGCAGGATCAACTGGAGGGCATCATTGAAGATCTTGAGGACGTCTGATACAAGGAAACTATGATGACCACGGGCCAGATCAAGCAGAGGATCGAGGATATCTATCCCTTATCTCCCATGCAACAGGGGATGCTCTTTCACGCCCTCCTGAATCCCGATTCGCCTGTCTATTTCGAACGCAGCACCATGACCCTCGAGGGGGATCTTGACATAGAGGTCCTCAGGAAGGCCTGGGCCCACCTCGGCAAGACCCACCCGCTCTTACGGACCATCTTCCGCTGGAAAGGAGTCAATGAACCAGTCCAGATCGTCCTGCGTGACAGGGGGCCTGAATTCAACGTTCACGACATATCCACCTTCGATAAAGGCGCCCAGGAAAAGAGGATAGCAATGTTTCTCGTGGAGGACCGCCGGAACAAGTTCGACCTCGCGAAAGGCCCGCTGATGCGGCTCAATGTATTGCTCCTGGCCCCCAAGAAGTTCTTCATCATATGGTCGTACCACCATATCCTCATCGACGGCTGGTGCCAGTCGCTCGTGTTGAACGACCTCTTCCTGAGCTACATGAGCATTGTGGGAGCCCAAGTACTGCCTGAGATCAAGCGTCCCCCCTACAAGCAGTATATTGCCTGGCTCAAGCAGCAGGACAAGGCGGCCGCTGAGCGCTACTGGAAGGAAAAGCTCTATGATTTCAGGACACCAACGACGCTCCCTACCGACTACAAGCCGCATGACCGTTCCGGCTTCGCTCTGGCTACCCATACCGTCTGGCTCTCAAAGGAATTGACGAGCACCCTCCAGGAAACAGCCCGGAAGATACGCGTCACCTTGAGCACCCTGGTGCAGGGTGCATGGGCGATCCTCCTGAACCGGCACTCCGGCCAGGACGATGTTGTTTTCGGTGTCACCATTTCCGGGCGGCCGGCAGATATCCCGGGATCGGATCAGATGATCGGACTGTTCATCAACTCGCTCCCAGTCAGAGTGCGCTTTGACACCAGTCCCATCGTCAGGTCGCTCATGCAGGATCTCCAGGCGCAATCCCTCAAGATTCAGGAGTATGGATTCTCCTTCCTCCCCGACGTCAAGGCCTGCAGCGCTGTTCCGGGGGCGGCGGGACTGTTCAACTCCATTGTGATCTTCGAGAATTTCCCCACCAGCTATAAAGACATGGGCATCGGCACCGCCATCCGCATCACCGATTCCAAGATCGAAGAGATGACAAATTTCGACTTCACCCTCTTCATCATCCCGGGAACCGAGCTCGAACTCACCCTGCACTATGCGACCGATCTTTTTGCCCAGGAGACGATCGAGCACTTGCTGGGCCATCTCCCGGTCATTCTCACCGGTATGCTGCAGGCACTTGATGAGCCCGTCTCCACGCTCGATATCCTAACGGGGGAAGAGCGCAAGCTCCTTGTCGAGGACTTCAATGCTACAGGCACAGAGTACGAGCACGACAAGTGCGCCTATCAACTCTTCGAAGAACAGGTCGAGGTGCTGCCGGACGATGTCGCCGTGGTCTTCGGCGATCGAGCGGTCACCTATCGTGAATTGAACATTCGGGCCAATCAGCTGGCCAGGCTTTTGCGGGGAAAGGGGGTGAAACCCGATCATATCGTGGGCATCCTCGTCGAGCGCTCCATGGAGATGCTAATCGGGCTCCTGGGCATTTTGAAGGCGGGGGGCGCCTATCTGCCGCTCGATCCCATGTACCCGGAAGAGCGGATCCAGTACATGCTCGAGGACAGCCGGACCAAGATCCTCCTGACCCAGCAACGATGCGCCGAAAAAATCGAGCGGATCAAGTTCGACGGCGAGATCATCGATATCTTCGACGAAGGGATGTATGTTGGTGAGAACAGCAACCTCGAGCCCGTGAATTCCACACAGGACCTTATGTACGTCATCTATACCTCGGGTTCGACCGGCAGACCGAAGGGGGTGATGCTGGAGCACCGCAATGTGGTCAACTTCATCAAGGGCATGACCGAAATCGTCGATTTCTCAACCGGCAAGACGATCGTCTGCCTTACGACGATCTCTTTTGATATCTTCGTGCTCGAGACCCACCTCGCCCTGGCCATGGGATTGAAGGTGGTAATGGCGAGCGAGCAAGAGCAGAATGATCCAGAATTATTGAAGAATCTGATCATCAAGAACAATATAACCATGCTCCAGACGACCCCCTCGCGGCTGAAGCTTCTGATGGCTTCTTCAGCTTTCGTCGCAAGCATGCAGGGGCTTAAGGAGATCATGGTCGGCGGCGAACCGTTCCCGGAGAACATGCTGAAGCCCGTGCAGGATGCCATGCCGCATGGCAGGATCTACGATGTGTACGGACCCACCGAAACCGCCGTATGGTCAACGGTCAAAGATCTCACCGGTGCAGAGTCCATCAATATCGGGCGACCCATTGCCAATACCCAGATCTATATCATCGACAAGTACGGCCGCCTGCAACCGCGGGGGATACTGGGAGAACTATGCATTGGCGGGGACGGCCTGGCGCGGGGATATCTCAACCGGGAGGATCTCACTGCCGAGAAATTCGTCCCGACCCCGTTCGGGTCCGGCTCGAAGATGTACAAGACCGGCGACCTCGCCCGCTGGCTCAATAATGGTGATCTTGAGTGCCATGGCAGGGTGGACTACCAGGTCAAGATCAGGGGCAACCGCATAGAACTGGGAGAGATCGAGACCTGCCTGGCCGAGCTCGAAGCGATACGGGATGTGGTCGTGGTGGACAAGGACGACAAGGATGGCAACAAGTACCTCGTCGCCTACTATGTCGCGGATGATGATATTCAACCGGTCGATCTCAGAGCCTCCTTAAAGGAACGACTACCAGAGTACATGATTCCATCCCGCTATATCCGCATGGAAGTTCTACCGCTTACGCCCAACGGCAAGGTCGACCGCAAGGCACTGCCCGAACCCGACGGGTTGAAGGTAGCGGTTGAGACGGAGCATATCGCCCCGCGCAATGAGATCGAGCACGTCCTGGCAGAATTGTGGCAGGAGGTCCTTGGCGTTGAGAAGGTCGGTATCAAGGACAATTTTTTTGATCTGGGCGGTCACTCGATGCTCATCATGAAGGTGCTGGCGAGATTGCATTTCTCCTATCCACTGACGGTGCAGGACTTCTTCGATCATCAGACGATCATGGAGCTTTCCGCCAAGGCTATGGAACGAATGGGCGCTCCTCAGGTCGCCCCGACCCAGCCCTTAGCGAAAGAGACCAAGACCGAGATGGTTGTCAATATCCCGATCTCGGGGGAAAAGGAGCATCCTCAGGCCATATTATTAACCGGTGTGACCGGGTACCTCGGCGCGCATCTTCTCTATGAACTCCTCAGGCAGACCGATGCCCGCATCTCCTGCCTCATCCGTGGGGAGAATGAGGATGAAGCAGCCCTACGTCTGAGATCGACCATGGACTTCTATTTCGGAGACAAAGCCATCGATCTCAAACGGGTCACGCCGGTCCTCGGCGATATCGGCCGGGATGGTTTAGGCCTGCAACCCGACTGTGCCCGCAAGCTTCACCAAGAGGTTGACACCATTGTCCATTCCGCGGCCGATGTCCGGCATTACGGCGAATATGCGCATTTCCAGAATGTCAACGTGCTTGGCACGAAGAGGCTACTTGATCTTGCTGCACAGGGGATTTGTCGGAGATTCCACTACATCTCCACTTTGGGCGTTTCCGGAGACTATGTCCAGGCCATGTCCCAGATCGTGTTCAAGGAGACGGACTATGACCGGGGACAGGAATTCGGGAATGTCTATGCGCGGAGCAAATATGAGGCCGAAGGACTCGTGCAGGAGGCAATCAAAGGAGGCTTAAAAGACACTATTTACAGGGTGGGGATCCTCGTGGGGGAGACTGCGACCGGCAGGTTCCAAAAGGCGATCGAGACGAATGCCTTCTATGGGCTCCTCAAAGGGATTATCCAGTTGGGTACGATCCTGGACGATCCAGAAGGCTTCCTCGAGATGACCCCCGTGGATGCCTGCCGGGAAGCAATTGTCCAGTTGATGCTTCTCCCGGAGACTGCGGGCCGCCAGTTCCACCTATACAATCCGAACTACATCAGCTTCTCTGCCTTGACCAATTACCTCCAGTCTTTCGGGTACTCCATCAAAACCCTACCCGTAGGAGAGTATCTCAAGGCGCTCACCAGTCAAAGGGAAGGTAAAGCGACTTCGGAGGCGCTCGAAAACCTCGTCCCCCATCTGGCTGGGAGTTCGCGGCCAAAGACAAGGGTGGTCTATGACAACAGCATGACCCGGCACTTCCTCGATGCGGCGGGCTTTATATGGCCGGAACTGAATGAGAGACTCGTCCATAAGCTCATCGCCTATTGCGTCTCCACCGGGTTTATTGACCAACCGGTTTCCATACGGCAAACGCGGGGCGAAATGCATTGAGACCGGAGAAAGGAAGGTGACACATGCGGATCGGAATTGTCACGGGGGCTTCGTCAGGCATCGGAAAGGAATTCGTTCACCAGCTCGAAAATGCCTATGCCTTGGATGAAATCTGGCTGATTGCCCGGAGCGAAGATAGGCTCAAAGAGATCGCATCCCGCCTCCAATGCTCCAGGGGGATCGTGCTGCCATTAGATCTCACCGCCCAGCAGGATATAGCTGAATTGGAGAAAAAGATCAAGGATGCATCACCGGATATCCAGGTGCTGGTGAACAACGCCGGTTATGGTCTCGTCGGGGAATTCACCGTTGCGGGGCTGGATGAGCAACTGAAGATGATCGACCTCAATGCGAAGGCCGTGGTTGCATGTACCTATCTCTGCCTCCCCTCTATGCCGCGTGGTGGGGTGATCTTTGAGGTGGCATCGATCTCCGGCTTCATCCCCGGGCCGAAAACCGCCGTATATTCGGCCACCAAAGCCTTTGTGCTCAGTTTTTCCCTGGCCTTGTACCAGGAATTACAGGCCAGGGGCATCCATGTGATCACTGTATCGCCGGGACCAGTTGCGACCGATTTCTGGAATATTGCTACCAAGGGAAACATGTCAGTACCCCCCAATGCAGCGCAGCCGGCAGATGTGGTGAGGCTCGCAATCAGAGATGCCAAGCGGGGCAAGCTCAATTCGACCCATGGCATCATACCCAGGCTGATCACCTACCTCCCCCGGCTGATGCGGAGAAAAACCCTCGTACGCCTGGTATCGATCTTATAAAACTTTTAGGGGAAAAGTATGGTCCAACCCTGGGTCAGATTCACACAAGGTACTGATACCATCAAAATCTTCTGTTTCCCCTATTCCGGCGGAACCGCCCAGCTTTTTCAGGTTCTTGCGCGCATGGTGCCCCCCGGTTTGGGTGTCTATGCCCTGGAGATGCCCGGGAGAGGGCGGAGATTTCGTGACAAGCCACCGGATTTCCTCTCTTCCCTGGTCAATGAGGCCATTGGCGGAATGCGCCTGCTCCTGGAGGGCAAGGACTATATCCTGTTCGGTCACTCCCTCGGTGGACTTGTCGCCTTTGAGACAGTACGCGAACTGCGGCGTAGGAGTTTGCGCTTGCCGAAGCACCTGTTTGTCTCCGGGGTCAGGGCGCCAAATGTCCCGCGCAGAGAGGAGATCACCTATGCCCTTCCGCATAATGAGTTCGTCCGGAAACTGAAGCAGATGGGAGGCACACCGGACGAAGTCCTGGAGAACAAGGAGTTGCTTGAACTCATGGTCCCCATCCTCAGGCATGATTTCAAACTGTATGAGACCTATATATACAAGGTCGAGAAAGCATTGGAATGTCCTATTACAGCCTTTAGCGGGACTCTCGACGAGTATGTGATTCAAGCGGATATCGAGGGGTGGTCTGAACATACAATGAGTATCTTTTCCAGGTATATGTTCGAAGACGGACACTTTTTCATCCATAACCACTTTAAAGATATATTTGATATCATGATGAAGACGTTGACCCTTTACAGGCCATGATGCGATCACCTTTTCCGCCCTACGTGGGATTCGCGGTCAAGACGATTAATGACCTTGATGGATATTGCCTCTCATCCGAAGAGGCGGCTTTATTGAACCCGCGGGCGGGGAAAAAGAGGAGAGATGATTTTGCACTGGGGAGAGCAGCTTGCTTTAGCGCTCTGCAACAGGTGGGTTTTCGAACGCCGCCGCCTGTTCTGAAAGGCCCCAGAAATGAACCTCTATGGCCATTCGGGTATGTGGGGGCTATAACCCATGCCGCGGAAATTGCCGTATGCGCCGTATGTCCTGCACACAAGGCGCGCGGTATCGGAGTGGACCTTGAAGATATCAAGAGCGATGTGTCCGAGGATGTCTATCATCTGGTATGCACCGAGGAGGAACTGGCGTGGGTAGAGGAAGATCGGGGTTCGTGCCCGGTCAGATTCAAGCGAGTGTTTTCAGCCAAGGAGGCGGCATTCAAGGCATTTTTCACGCGCGCTCAGGTATATCTGAACTTCATGGATGCCACCCTCGTCTGGGATGAAGAAAAAGAGCTCTTCCAGGGTGTGCTTTTGCAATCGGCAGGAGACGCGTACCCGGAAGGATACCAATTCGAGGTGGGGAGTAAGCTTGTACAAGGCCTGGTGTTCAGCTTCATACTCTTGCTTCACTCATAGGATACCCGCGCAAATGATCGACCCGCATCCTCAAAGCTCGATCCACCGACCCCCATTGATCTACCTGAATATTCAGGGGGGGTGGAGGGGGTGAGATTTTATGGTTCCTCTAGAATAGGCCGCTGATATTCCCGAATGCGTCGATATCGATATTCAGGGCCGCAGGTTGTTTTGGCAGACCGGGCATGGTGAGGATTGCGCCCGTGTAGACCACGACAAACCCGGCACCGGCAGATACACGGGCGGAATTGACATGGATGGTGAATCTCTGTTTAGGCCCACCAGGGATCTTAGGGTCATCGGTGAGCGAGACCGGGGTTTTGGCGATGCAGACCGGTAATGTGGCATAACCGAGGTTTTCGATCTGCTTGATCTGCTTGGAGGCCTCGGAGGAAAAGTCGACCTCGCTGGCGCCATAGATCTTGGTAGCGATGGTTTCCACCTTTTCTCTAATGCTTAAGTCGAGATCGTAGAGAAAGCGGAATTCGGGATCTTTCTCACAGAGGGTACATACCCGCTCCGCAAGTTGCAGACCGCCTTCGCCCCCCAGCTCCCTGAAGTCAGTGATAACTACCTCGACCCCGAGATCCTGGCACTGCTTTCGAAGATCCTCGAGGTCCTTCTGGCTGTCATGCATGAATCTATTGATGGAAACGACTACCGGTACACGGAAAAGCCCGATGCTCTCGATGTGTTTCTTGATATTGTCAATCCCGTGGGTGGCATATGCCCTCTGCGTCACGACGAGCACCGCAGCGGAGGGTTTCATCTTACCCAAGCGGCATTTGATATTGAAAAACTTCTCTGCCCCGAGATCGGCTCCGAAACCGGCCTCGGTCACCGTATAATCCGAGAGCTTTCGCGCCAGCTTGGTCGCGATGAGCGTATTGCAGCCATGGGCGATGTTGGCAAAGGGCCCGCCATGCACAAAGACGGGGGTACCCTCAACGGTTTGCACGAGATTCGGATGAATGGCGTGCTTCAAGAGCGCGGACATGGCCCCGTTGACTCCGATATCCTTAGCGCAGATCGGTTTGTTCAAAAAGTCATTACCCACGATGATGTTGCCTATCTTCTCTTTCAGCTCGGGTATGGAATTCGCCAAACAGAGGATGGCCATGACCTCGGAAGCGGCCGTGATCTCGAAACCTTCTTCCCGCATGACCCCGTTGATGCCTTTGCCTTCCAGGCCGATGATGATGTTTCTCAGGGATCGGTCGTTCATATCGATGGTCCGTTTCCAAACAATGTTGCGCGGGTTTATTTCCGGGGTTTTTTTCTGATGGAGATGATTGTCGACGGCCGCGCTGAGGAGATTATGGGCCGTGGTGACGGCATGGAAGTCGCCGGTAAAATGGAGGTTGATATCCTCCATGGGGAGCACCTGGGAATATCCGCCTCCAGTGGCACCGCCTTTCAGCCCCATACAGGGACCCAGGGATGGTTCGCGGATGGCGATCATGGACCGCTTACCTAGTTTGCTCAGTGCTTGCCCCAGACCGATGCACGTAGTGGTCTTCCCCTCACCCAACGGGGTGGGGGTCATGGCCGTCACCAGGATCAGTTTGCCGTCGGGGGTATCCGTGAAGCGCTCCATGATCCCGAGCGACACCTTGGCGATATACTTCCCATAGGGTATGATGTCATCCTCGGAAAGGCCGATAGATTGAGCGATTTCACCTATCGGGCGTATCAGCGCTTCCTGCGCAATTTCAATATCCGATTTCATCACCTACCCCTTTAAGCAAGGCGTGGGATGCCAAAACTGCCTAAGAGACCAATCAATGCCTCCCTGTTCAGGATGTGCTGATTGAAATAATCCAGGATTATTTTCATGTTAAATTGCAGGCGTATACCCGGCGTCCCAAGGGTTTGCATATCTAAATCCGTGATAATGGTGATATCCTCTTCGCCAACGGATTCCCTTTCCTTCAGCTTGGCGAAGATCTGTTGACGATCCGGGATTTTGAGCTCGTCGACGCTCAAACCCCTGATAATCATCTTGGCATCGTCATCGACGGGGATGTCGATCCCGAAGCAGTAGTCGATATCGAGTTTCTTTTTTATGGAGTCGGTGAACGGCGCAAACCCGTTCGACATCAGGCCAATCTTGTAACCCATGATCTTCAAGGTCTGAATGAGCTCCATTGTGCTGGGGCTGATCTCGATTGTATCGATGATGGTATTGAGCACCTCTATGGGGAGATCCTCCAAATGGGATACCGCATGTAAAAGTGAAGTGGAAATACTCTCGATGGAGTAAGTCGAGGCGATTGTTTCCGGAGCAATATGGGTCTGACGGACGATTTCTCTAAGGGTAGGCTGATCGATGAAGCTTGAGGCGATGTCAAATAGGATGATCTTCTTTTTTTTGTTGAAGACATCTTCGCTTTGAAACATGGTCTTAATATGCATGGCTAGCATCTTTTCCCGCACAACCTTCTTGAGGTTTTCCATGGGAAGGATGGACTTGCTCACATCCGTGAGGAGGTCCATTAAAAAGATGTCCTCGCGGGCGATCATCTGGGAAAATTCTATATTGATGTTGTAGCTGCTCAGGGCCTTGGAAACCGTGGCGACTATTCCGGGTTTGTCTTTGCCCAGGAGGATCAGGAGCATGTTCTTCTTTTCGGCGCTCCTGGGGATGGGAGTGAATAGGTCCACCGAGATCTTCAGGTCCGTTTCTTCCGAGATCTTCTGGAGGACATGCTGAAACTCATCCAAACTAAGCGTCGATGCAGTGAGATCCACCACCAGGTAGATGGTGAACAAACCATGCATGACATCCTGTCGCAGATCGACGATATTGCCGTTGGCCTGGGCAATCGAAGAGGTGATCTTCCCGACCAAGCCGACTGCATCATTCCCTATCCCATGGACGATATAGAGCCTTTGATCCATCGCCAACTCCTCATATTTTACATTCTTTCTACTCTAGTAAAATTCTTATGGTCTTGGAAGAAAAAAATGAAACTTCATGTAATATTTCCGTGACAGGTGATGACCATAAAATCTGAATCCCCCGATTTGCCATGGTCTCAAAGGGGAACAAGGATCCGCGGAACACACCTCCGGGCCAAATCCGTCGCCAAGGGATATCCAACTCCCTTGAAAACTCAGAGGGGATGGAGGGGTTAAGATTTATAGGCCCAACGGCACTTGATGCTTGAGGACTGCATCTTTCTTGTGATATATCCCAAAAAGTGTGGATGAATCCAAGAACGGACCTTTTTATACATGAGACGCATAACCCTATCCATTATCCTTCCAGCCGTCTTCATCGTCATGCTTTTCTCGGCAAAGGCTTCTCACCTGGAGGTTGAGGCCTATATGCCCGATGAAGAGTTGTTCAGGACAAACATGGAAAAGACCCTTGCTATCTACAACATTCCTTCGCTTTCGGCCTGTATCCTGAAAAGGGACGGAAACAAGGTCTGGCAGATAGCATGGAAAGGCGCTTATGGATACCGGAGCGCCATATTGCCGAGGTTCAAAGCGGATACCGATACCATCTATACCATCGCCTCCATCACCAAGGTGATCACCGCTACAGCGGTCATGCAGCTCGTCGACCAGGGGCTCATCTCTCTGGATGAGGACATCAATGTCTATATGCCGTTTCCCATCAGGAACCCAGGCCTGGATTACAGCAATCCGCATGATCGCATCCCCCCGATCACTGTTCGGCACCTGCTCTCTCACCGTTCGGGCTTGCCGTCCACTTCCCCCACATTTTTCACCCAGCATAGAAACCTTTTCAAGCAGGACTTTGGGGTGTTTATGAGCATCGATCAACTTCGGGAATACCTGGCGAAGAAGGAATCCTGGGCCCATACCCCTCCGGATGATCCCCATGGAGCCGCTTACTACAGGCCGGGCGAGTCGTACTGCTATTGCAACGTGGGCTATATGATCCTGGGTTTCCTTATCGAAGCGGTGATCAACAAGGATCGAGAGCCCGGATCGGAAAAGATTACCTGGAAGGACTACATCGATGACCACATCCTCAAACCGCTCAATATGGGGCGAACGAAATTCTACTGGGACTACATATGGAAGTTCAGCAACGAGGCGCATGGCTATATCGAAAAGCGGTATTTAACCAAACCTAATCCTGGCTACCGCCTGGATCCGGACGGGATTTTCTCACCCCAGTATATCCTCGTACCACAGAAGAATTCCATCATCAATCCCACCCTCATCGGTGCCCGTTATAGCGCTGGCGGTCCGGCTGGCCAGATACTGAGCACACCAAGCGATCTGGCCGCTTTCCTGATCGTCCATCTCAATCAAGGTAAGGGCTATGTGCGGGATAATGAAGGGAATATCCTCTATGACGAACAGAAGAACCCGCGTGAAATCAGAATCCTCTCCGAAGAGGGCATAGAGGCTATGCACAATGTGGAAGATGAAAGGCTCTGCCCGGTGAAACCACCCAACGATCCGCTTTATACCACCGGCCTTAACAGACTTACCGGATATGGCCTTGGGTGGGCGAGAGGAAACCTCGGCGGACGGTACTGGAATTATCCCTGGAACCCCGACCTGGACCCGGAGAAGGGGGTGAATTGGCACGAACTCGCCAAGCAGGGGATCAAGAGGAATCCGATCCGGCAGATGAACGGGGTGGATACCGGTGGCGGCCTCGCTATTGAAGGCCACAGCGGCGATACCTATGGTTACCACTCCGGCATGTACCGGATTTCCGACGACCTCGCCATCATCTACTTCATCAATGTGGATTTATCAGGAGAGGATCGCGATGAGTCGCGTATGCAGCCGGGGCGATTCAAACACTATACGAACATCGCGAATGGAGCCCAGGAACTCAAGGGCTTCGATGGGGCCTTGCCACACAATATCGTGAAGCTGAGCGAGATCGAGTACCTGCTCATCCAAAAGGCAGTCAGTCTGAAAACAGAGTGATTTAGCGATAAAATCCCCCCCTTCGCGTAGTGGAGATCTCGGAGGCGGCCGGAAGCGATACCCGCTCGTGGAAGAGTACTATATTATCGAAGCAGTCGCGACGAACCCGGCACTATGCATGCGAAGCACAAACATGGCAGCTTCTCCCCGTCCCGTGAACATCAGTTCCCAAACATCCTTTAGCTGCAGGACCCGACCATCTTGCATGCCTGCGGGGTTTTGTTGCTTTGCAATGATCTTGCAAAGTGAAAAAGGTTTTTTTTTGCACTGGTTTCTTTTTTTGCCCTTGCGAAGTGACTCCTCCTTGTAATATTATACTTAGACAATGGCACTTAATTTGCAACCCAGCCTACATAACTGTTGGGAGGGATATCCATGAGAAAAGGCGTGTTGATCATCGGATTCATCCTGGTCCTTTCAGTCCTACCCGGGTGCATTGTTTCGCATTCACCCCAAGATTTGCAACAGACCATGCACGTGGGTGACAGCATCACCTTTTCGATCGTTGTGTTTCAGAGCCAGTACCAGATCAAGTGGCGTATGGATTGGAAAGAAATTCCCGCTACGTATGGGATGACATCCTATACCTATACGCCCACAATAACAGATGTTGGCTCCCATACGCTCCTCGTCGTGGAGAACTCAGTGGCGACCGGATTATTTCCCGTGAGGTGGAAGATCACGGTAATACCGTAGCATTAACCCGATCGGGCACCGGTATGGGTAGCCGAACCATCAGGACAGGGATTTCCCACCAGTGGGAGATCGAAAACAACTGCACACCTGGAGTATAACCTCGCTGCCGCTGGCTCGAACGTCCACGTCAATATTTGGGGGGACTGTAAAGGAGCATCTGTGAATGATTCATGAGAGTAGTGGGAACGCGAATATTTCCCCACGACCACAAAGGAATCAAGAATGTGAAATATTTTCGGGAAAAGTGGAAAATGATTTCATTTTTTTACCCTTGTGCGAATGTTCACCGTATAATATCATAAAGATAATGTGGCACTTAATTTGCTACTCCACACGTGTACGTATGTTATACCGTGTCACAAACGATAAAGGGGGAACTGTATGGAAATGAGGAGGATATGGAGTCTCATCGTGATCGCCGTCCTTGTCCTCGTTGCATTCGGTTGCAAACCCAGCATCACTTCGACTTCTCCTCCAAGTCCGATCACTCTGCAGGCCAACCAGAGCAAGGTGTTCACCGTAACGGCCACGGGTGGTAACCTTACCTATGTTTGGGAATTGGATGGCATAACGCAGGCATCGACCACGAACACCTTTACCTATGCCCCCACGTCGGCAAACCTCGGACAGCATACCCTCAAGGTGACTGTATCGAACGTCGATGGCCAGGCGAGCTACACCTGGGATATTACGGTAGCGCTCATTGAGGACAAGTGGGAGAAAACCTTCGGGGGCAGCGGAGATGATGTAGCATATTCCATCCAGCAGACCGCGGACGGCGGATACATCGTGGCCGGCAAGTCAAATTCGACGAATATCGCTGGTGCCACAAACCATGGCGGCTACGATTGCTATGTGCTGAAACTCTACGCAGCCGGCAATCTCCAATGGCAGGCTCTATATGGCGGTAGCGGTGACGACATCGCCCGCTCTATCCAATGTACTGCTGACGGCGGCTATATCGTAGCCGGCTACTCGGATTCAACGGATATCCCCGGGGTGACCAACTCCGGCGGGAAGGATTTCTACGTCCTGAAACTCTCCGCCGCGGGCGTCGTCCAAGGGCAGACCATGTATGGCGGAACCGGGAATGACTACGCCTACTCCATCCAGACTACCCAAGACGGCGGATATATCTTGGCGGGCTACACCAGCCCCAGCCTTCTGCTCGCCGACATCCATGTGATCAAACTCAACGCAGATGGCACGGTATCCTGGGATAGGCTCTATGCTACCGGGACCTTTGGGTTCGCCTACTCAATCAAGGAGACCGTAGATAATCTAGGGAACGCCAATGGCTATATCCTGGCCGGGAGCAAGAATGTCCTCGCATTCTATGTGATCCGCACCGACCTCTCCGGCGTTATCCTCTGGGAGGACAGCAGCAGCTTTCCCATCATCGGCGGCGCTGCCTGGGACGTCGTCCAGGCAGCCGATGGCGGTTTTGTGGTTACCGGATGGATCAATTCCTTTGTCGGAAGCGGGAACGCCAAACCTGACGCCTGTACCATAAAGTACCAAGATCCAATTGGGAGCAAATCCTGGTCCACCCTCTCGGGTGGAGAGGCAATTGACGAGGCACATTCCTTGGCGGAGATCCCCGGCGGCCTCGGCTTCATCCTGACCGGCATGACCTTCTCGGATGATATCCGCGGCGGCTCCGGTCCACCCAGTGTCGGCGACTCGGACGTTTACATCGCGGTGCTCGATGCCTCAGGAACCTGCATTTACCAGGAAAGGCACGGCGGCATTGACCTCGATGATCAGGGGCTCTCCATCATCATCACCGAGAGCGGCGGCAACCCTGACGGTTTCGTCATCGTTGGTCAGAAGGGCTTCCTGTCACACGACGTCCGCGTCCTGCGCTACAACATGTTCTAAAGCTCAAGCCCCTTCAAAAGCTCAAATCCCCCATCCCCCCTGAATCTTCAGGGGGGCTTGACATCCGCCGGGCGGTCCGCTCTCCAGACCGATGACAAGCGAGCGGACCGTCCTGCGGGTTCTTGGCCTCACCTGGGATCAAGGGGGGGGCGAACTTTTTGGGTCTTGCATCCGGTGTGGCTTGGGGCTAATAAGAGTGCCATGCGTTTTCTGCTGACCAACGAC
>CAYGXB010000020.1:0-18845 GCA_964353605.1 uncultured Bacteriovoracaceae bacterium | reverse complement strand
CATGAACAAAAAAGCATGAGTAAAGTATTGTGATACTTGGAAGCTGTAAAACTATATACCGTGCCAATAGCTTCACCCCAAGATGAGGCAGTCACCTCTATCGATCTCTCTTGGAGATCATAACTTCTCTGGTCGCAATGAAACCCTCATCCATCGCAGAAATCATTACTCTGTAAACACACGGAATTTGTTTCAGCTCGAAGAACCGTTTGCTGTATGACGTTCGAGTCACTGTCTGCCGTTGCGTCAGTTTACGCACCAAATCAAGCTATTGTCTGAGCTGGTATTACCAAGAGCAAACAGATGGTACATAATATCTATTCTCTGCCATCGCCTAAAAAAGACCATACACAGCACGGTGAGGGTGAATATCGTCCTGCAGGCTTTTATTATCTAATCGTATATCCTGTGCAGGTTTTCTATTTTTTGTTTTGAGCGGCCCAAGTCTCCAGTATCTTCAGTTCCTCGGGGGTGATATCGGAGCCTGCGTGCATCCATGTATAGGGTGCCGGGGGCATCTCGCCTTCCTTGATCTGGTCGATCATATCAGAGATCAGGACGGATTGCTTCTCCGGGCTGTAGCGGTTCCAGGCAGAGTAATTGAGTTTGCGCCTGGCCTCTTTTGCATCGCTTGCGATAAGCCATGAGACGGGTGCCACCATGCCGTACCAGGGCCAGACGGTCTCGTGTGAATGGCAGTCATAACAGGAAATCTTCAAGATCGCTTTCACCTCGACCGGGCCCGGCATGTCTGACTCCACGGGCGGGTTCATGCGGTTCACGGGCACGAACTGGATTCCAACAAATACGACAACAAGAACCGCTAGAGCCAATTTGGCAATGTCCCTTTTCTGCATACATTCACCCCCTCTGATACACGCTTTTTTCTTATAGGTATCTCATACCGAGGCCAGATACTAAACCGCCCCTGCGGACAATCTGCGCGATCGGAGCATTCTCACCTTATATCATAGAATATCTATTCTGTGCCATCCCCAAAGAAAAATGGGAGTCTATTAAGACCCCCCTATTTCTTCAGAATCATTCAAGTGGATGCTTGCTCGGCAAATAGATTTCGTGAGGAGATCATTGTTTTTCAGGCATCTTACAACCGAGCAGATATCGCAGTAATCTTAACTCAAGGGAACCTGGCTGTGATTAGTGCTCGCAAGTTCAATATTATTTGCCCGCCTGTCTTACTACTTTCAGCTCTTCCATCAACAAGGTCAGCAATCGAAGCTGCTCCTTTTGCATGGTTATCAACTCCTCCCACTGGTGCTCCCTCAATGCATCCATCTTCTGGTGCAAGGCCATAATCTCCAGCTCAGCCTTCAGGTTCACCTCGTAATCATGACTAGCATCTGCCCCGATCATGAAAAATGATGTCATCACTTCCTCCAAAATCGTAATTGCTATTTCATTACAATTAGTTATATCATTTTCCCTGTTCCAGAACCAGCACAATCTCATGATAATTCATAGGAGTTGTGCAGGGGTCTTTCATATGAAATCCTTTTATGAAAAACAGGGATCGCAATTCGCATATGCGGCCGTTAGCACCCTGCAAGAACCCCACCCGCATTCTACAGCGCAGCCCAACACGCACATCATCCCCTTTGTAGCGCAAAACATGCAGGGGATTATCTCTGTTCACAACCCGAAGCTGCACCTTGAAGTTGCCACCCTGCAATCTTTTCTGGATGACTATATGAAAGGCAGTAAATCCGCAAAGATAGACTATGTGCATGATAAAGATGTAGTCGCCGAACTCGGGGCCAAACCAAACAATATCGGGTTCTATCTGCCCGCCATATCGAAACACGATTTCTTCAGAACGATCATTGTCGAGGGCGCCCTGCCAAGCAAGACCTTCTCCATGGGAAAGGCGGATGAAAAACGTTTCTACTTGGAATGCAGAAAAATAACATCCTGATGTTGCATCATGCTTTATTCCATCATTTTCTGCTACATGGAATCAATTGAGGGTGTCCCGAATTTCCTTTCGATGCATCCTCACCTGCTGGGATGTGCAGGGGCATCATAAACAGGTTCGCCATGATCCAGCGCCAAACGGCGTGGAGATGGTTGTAGGCCTCGGGTATGAGCCCTGTATCCCGACTCCATGACCTGAAGGTGAATCCATGGTCGATGATCATCTCGGTCAACTCCCCGCGGTGCTTTCCTTGCCAGACGATGTCGGCGGTGACCAGGTTCTGCCCCGCGGGCAGCTCTTCCGGAAGGATGATGATAAAGGGAACCGGGCGACCTCACCCGCCGTTCAACAATCTGCTTTGACCCTCTGACTCGACCCGACATATCAGCGGGATCACCAGGGATGCCTGCACCCAGGTCGCGTCTCCCCGGTAGTTACAGATTTCAACGGATATCTTGAGCTCTTCTCCGGCGCATGCCTCGATGCGGATGACTATATCCCCTGAAGACTCAGGTAAGCCGGCGTTATGACTCGGGTCATCCCTATTCTCGCGCTGCAGGCGTGCCTTTTGGCGCGCCCAATTATGCCGTCCAGCAAAATGGTGATCTTTTTTGATCGTAACGTGGTATTAGGTCAGGCGCCTTTTTTCTGCTTGATGAGCTCCATGAAGGCATCGATCCTCGTCTCGATCTGGCTTTCGCTGAAAGACCGCTCATCGACCATGTCGGCTTCGATCATGAGGGAGGGGATCCCGAGCTCATCCTGGAGCATGCGCTGGATGTCGTACTGGCCGAGCGAATAGGGCTTGCAACTCCGATTCGAGTGCATGACGATGCCGTCGACGTCGTATTTCCTGACCATCTTCTTGACGATCTTCACCATCTGGTCCACACCGATGTTCAGGTATATCTTGGTATAACCTTCCACCATGGACCGGAGGAAGTCGTTTTCGTCGAGATAGTCGAGCTGTCCGCACCAGGCCGAGGTATAAGTATCGGCGACGAGGCAAGCCTCATGGGAGGAGAACTTCTCCGAGAGCCATTTCGTCTTATACCACACCGGGAGGTTGTCCCAGAGGAGGCGGTATTTCTCGTTCGGCACGGCGCCGATCTTCTGGGCCGCGCGCTCCTTCATCTCGGCGAGGAGCTCGCGGTAATAATCGACGGCGGTCTGGGTGCCGCGCAGGGTGACGATGAGGGCGAGGTGGAAGAAGGCGTCGAAGGCGGACATGGGGGCGGGCTTGTTCATGGTCGTATCCAGGACTGCCTGCCAGAGTCGCTGTCCCTCGATGGAGAGCTTCCCTACCTCCATCATCCTGTCGTAGTCGAACTTCTTGCCGCAGACCTCTTCCAGGAAGGCGATGTATTCGTTCACCTGCTTTTCCACGTACCGGCGGGCCTCTTCCGTGAACTCGGCGTGGCAGAAGGGGGTGTCGAAGATGAAGAGCGGCACTTGGTAGTAGCGCGCCTGCACCTCGTACCATTTCAGGACTGTGCCGCAGATATTGTTGCAGCAGACGAGGAAGTCGGGGGCCGGGAGGCCGCCGATGGGACCCCCACCCACCGGCGCGCTGGCGATATCCGAACGGGCGTAGGAGCAGAGATCACGGCAGTATCCCATGTTCTCCGCTTTCTCGCACAGGTCAGCCCCCATTTTGGAGGCGCCGATCATGGCTCCGTGGTTCTCCGGGTAGACCGGGATGACGTCCATGACGTGCAGCGGCTCGACGGGGCCGCCGCTCGTGATCCAGGCTACTTTTTTGTTATGCTCCCGGGCGGTCTTGGCCTCGAGGTAATAGGCGGTCATGATCTCCCGCATCTTTTTGACCGACTTGACCTTGCGTTTCTCTTTCTCGGGATCCAGCTTCTTCTCTTCTTCTGTCATGGTGTTTGTCTCCTTTTACTAACCTCTTGAACCTCCTGAATCATCAGGGTGGGCCAGACATACTCAGGACATAACCAACGCGATCCTACAGCATCTCGATAAATGTCTCGAAGCGCGTCGCGAGCTGCCCTGCCGAAGGGAGCTCCTGCTCGATCTCGAAGAGCATGCTGGGGATATTCTCCTTATCGAGCATCTCTTTCATATACGGATAGTCGAAGGCGTGCGGATCGCAGAACTTGAGGAGGAGGAAGATCGCACCGCCAGCCTTGCGTTCCTTGGCTATCTGCACGAGATTATCTCCCCGGGCCGTGAGCGAGGCATGCTTGGCAGGGCATATCGTTCGGTCGGTGTAGCGATCGGCGATCGAGAGGATGGGATCGCCGTCAAGAGCGATTTGGCCTTCGAAGAAGCGCGAGCCGGTGCACAGATCGTCCCACACAACCACCCCGCCCGCCTGTTCGATGAGGTCATAAACCTCCATATGGTCGCATATGCTGCCGGCCACCACAAGCCGCTTTTTCTGAGGCGCCGAGGATTGATTCTTCTGCGCTTCGAGGGCCTGTACGATTCCTTCGAGCGTATGGGCCGCCTCCTCCCTGCGCATGATCATGGACCCCTTCACGATAGTAGCCACGTCGCGTCCGCTGATGAGGGCAGGGTTTTCGCTCCTGAGCTCATAGATCCTCTTCAGGAGCCTTCTGAGCTTGTTATACGTGGTAATGGAGGTTGCGAGGGATTCGTCCGTGATGGGAGCATCGAGCCAGGCTTCGAGGTCGCGCCTGAACTTCTTCAGGACGGCGGCCATGTATTCCCTGGCGCTCGCTGTGTCGAGCTTCACCGGCAGGACGACATCGGCATGCCAGGTGAAGCCGATGTTGAGCCTCCAGATGTCGGAGAGGCGCTGGATGGAGTCGCAGGAATGGGGAAAAACCATGCCATCGAGATAAGACAATCTCCCGGCCAGGCCTTCCTCCAGGATGCCCCGCACGAGTGAGCAGCTGTAGGCCTGCAGATGGGCATCGGCCTTGGCGATATTCCCCTTGGTCCCGAAAAGCCGGACAGGATGCACCCCGGCGGCAAAGATGATCTCCTCCGGCATGTAAGTGCAGCAGTACCCGATGATCTTCTGCTTGCCTTTGACTGCCTGGAGATAACCGCCGGGATCGTTCACAACCCTCTGAAACGCGTGTATGCCTTCCATATTTCACCTTTCGCATGGAAATGTACGATAATATCGTACTTTGTTCCAATACGTTATGCTATAGAGGTTATCACGTCAATGTAAATAGCGGAAGAGGCTTTGCCGCCAGCGCATGGAACCGGTCAGCATAAAAGGACCTCCCCCGCAAATACCTTGACCTTTTATATGGCAGGTGGTAATACCACCTGCCATAATGGAGAGCCGAACAATGTGCGCCGGAGGAGAAAAGTCATGGCTGACTACAATGCGCTAGTCATCGGCGCCGGTTGCGGGGGTTTGAGCTTGGGCACCCAGCCTGTTTGCGTGATCCCCTATCAGGAACACGACGGGCTGTGCTATACCCGGGGTGGCATGATCGGTATCCCGGAGGTGGCGTTCCGACGACGATCGCCGCGGGTATCATCGCGTCCGACTTGATCGCGAAATATGAATAATAAAGGGGGGATGCTGCATATGAAAACCAGGCTTCTTTTCGTTTTGGGCATAGGCGCTACGATTGTGGCATATCAGCAACTGAGCGATTCCCACAAGCGTTTCCTCAAGGAACTGCTCAGGCAGGTACCGTTCCTGGTCCCGCGCTACTTTGTATAGATGAAACAGATAATCTTGCAGGGACGAGATAAGCATTGCCCCTGCAGGCGATATTGCCTCTTGACTGAGACATCTATTCGAGATAATATGGCAACTGGTAATACCACCAGCCAGAAGGAGGCTGCATGAAGGACATGCTGAAACCGCTCAAGGCGGACAGCCTCAAGGAGGTCTTCATTGCCCGTTTCGAGGGGCTCATCCTCTCCGGCAAACTCTCCATCGGCCAGAAGCTCCCTTCGGAGCGCGAGCTCGCCATGCAGCTCGGCGTCAGCCGTCCTGTGGTACATGAAGGGCTCATGGATCTCCAGACCAAGGGACTCGTCTCCATGAAGTCACGGGTCGGGACCGTAGTCAATGACTACCGCAAGGAGGGTTCGCTCGCCATCCTGGTAAGCCTGGTCAACTACCACAAGGGCAAACTCGAACCGAAGCTCCTCGACGGCCTGCTCGAAATGCGCATGCTCATCGAGGTGGAGACCGCCCGGCTCGCGACAACGAACCATAGCGAGGAGCACCTGGATGCATTCTCTGCGCTCCTCAAGGACGAGCAAGCCGCCGACCCCTATGGCGCTGAGAAGATCACCGAGCTCGATTACGCCTTCCACCACCTCATCGCCATGGCATCGGACAATATGATCTATCCCCTCTTCCTCAATTCGTTCAAAGAGGTGTACACGAACCTCTCCGGCCAGTTTTTCTCCGACCCGGCGGTGGTCTCCAAGGTGTTCGGGTTTCATCGGGAGATGGTGAAAGCCATCGAAGCCAGGGATGAGCAGGCGGCGGTGGAGGTCATGCAAAGGATCCTCAGGCATGGCGAGAAGCATTTAAGAACCATGCTCCAAGAAAGGAGGGAAGTATGAGTGCAGTCGTACAACCGCGTTACAGGATCAAGGAACCAAAGGGACTTTCCCCACGGATACAATTCTTGCGGGATTACTACTTCCAGGGGGTGACCCGGGCCTGGGACAACGAGTTCACCGCCTGGTCGACTGGCACCCCGTGGGACATCCAGTACAACGAGGTCACCTACTATATCGTGCCGGAGACGTATCCGTTCCTCCAAACCTTCGTATCGTCTTTCCGGCAAGCGGCGAGGAATGTAGCCCTCCCAAACGGCTTCTGGTCATGGAGCCTGCCGGAGCGGCGGGCATGGTTCGTCAAAGAGGTCATCGTCAATTACCTCCCGCAGGAGATCTTGCCTGGAGACCTCCTCGTAGGCGGGCGCTTCAATATCCAGACCTCGCTGTGTCTGTCGAAAAAGGAGGCCAAGGCGCGCGACAAAATGATAAAAAAGGCCCGGACGCACATGAAGTGGTTTCACGACCACGGCTACGGGAACGCCGGGGCCACGAGCGGCCATCTCATACCGGGGTACGAGCATGCCCTCACGGTCGGCTGGAAGGGGATATATGCCGATCTCGAGTCCAGGTACAGTTCCCTGCCTGCCAAGAACAAGCAAGGGCCGCATGGAGCTCAATTGCGGGCCATGCTGACAGCGGCGACCATGGCCAGGGATCTGGCCGCAAAATACACCCAGCTCTGCAGGGAATTGATCTCCAAGGAGCACCGGAAAGAAAGGGTGCAGGAGCTTTCCCGCATGGCGAGCAATCTGGCGCGGGTCCCCTGGGAGCCGGCTGTGACCTTCTGGGAAGCCCTCCAGGCGCTCTGGCTCACCCATATGCTCATCATGAGCGATGAAAACTATCCCGGCCCGGGGGTCTCTTTCGGGAGGATCGACCAGTATCTCTATCCCTACTGGGAGAGGTCTCTGGCCGAAGGCATGGACCGGGAATTTGGCAAGGAGCTCCTCAAGTGCTTCTGGGTTCATGCCAACACCGCCTATGACGCCTTGCTCCATACCGGCGGCAACCAGGGCATCACCGCCGGCTTCGGTCAGCTCTTCACCCTTTCCGGTATGGGGCCGGGTGGGAAGGACATGACGAACGACTTGACCTATGTCATCCTCGAGGTCATCGACGAGATGACTCCTATCCTCGAGCCCAAGCCGAACGTACGGCTCCACAGGAATTCCCCGGAAGAGCTTCTCGACAAGGTGGTTGATATGATCGAAGTCAGCCAGGGGGCTCCGTTCCTCCTTAACTTCGACGAGCGCTCCATGGCGGGGATGATGCGCGAGGCAAGACAAGCGGGTTACACCCACCTCATCACCGCGGACAATGTGTGCGACTATGCCCCGGTGGGATGCCTCGAGAACACCATGGTCGGTAATGACCGCTCGGGTACGGTTGACAATAACCTCAATCTCCTCAAGGCTGTCGAATTAGCCTTGACCGGCGGCAAGGACCTGGTCGCATTCGTTGACCCGATCACGGGCAAGAAGGAGAAGATCAAGCAGGACGGTCCTGCCACGGGGGTCGCGGCCTCGTTCACGACCTGGACAGAGTTCTGGCAGGCATATGCGGAGCAGACGCGCTACATTATCAGGAAATGCGTGGCGGTCCAGGATGCCTCCGAAGACATCCGGACGCGCTTCCATCCCACGCCCTACCTATCCTGTCTGGTGAAGGGCTGCGCGGCAAAAGGGCTCGATATCACCCAGGGCGGCGCCGAGATCAACTTCACCACCCTGGAGGCGGTGACCTATGCCACCACGGTGGACTCACTTCTGTCCGTCAAGTACCTTGTCTTCGACAAAAAAGAATGCACCCTGGCGCAGCTCATCGAGGCGCTCAAGAGCAATTGGAAAGGCTACGAAATGCTCCAGGCCAAGGCGAAGTTCAAGACCCCAAAGTATGGCCGGGACGACGACGCCTCTGACGAGATGGCCAGAAGGGTGATGGACCTCTGGTGCGAGGAGACCTGGAAGTACAGGACGCGGGCTACCCAACGGCAGTTCCGGCCGGGCATGCGGAGCTGGAACTACTGGGTGGGAGACGGCTACGTCCTGGCGGCGAGCGCGGACGGACGTCCGAAGGGCCAGTTCCTCTCCAATGCCATCTGTCCCTCGAACGGCGCGGACATAAAGGGTCCGACGTCCAATGCGAACTCGGTCGGCAAGGTGCTCGGAGGCAAGGCGGGAAAAGGCGATTGGGGCGAATACCTGAACTGCTTGCCGAACGGTGCCAGCCATACCATCACGTTCAATCCGGCCATTCTGAGGGACCCGGAGCACAAGGCGAAGTTCAAGGCCTTTCTCAAGGGCTACATCGAAAACGGGGGGAGCGCCCTGCAGATCAACATGCTCGATCAGGAGATGCTGAAGGATGCCCAGAAGCATCCGCAGGACTATCGCCATCTCCTGGTCCGGGTGACAGGGTACAACGCCTATTTCACGAGCATCGGGAAAGAACTCCAGGACGAGGTCATCACCCGCTTGAGTCATAATACATTTTAAAGAATGACCATGAGGCAGGATAGTCACGGCACGCAAGAAGGCATCATCTTCGAGATCCAGCGGATGTCCACCGAGGACGGGCCCGGCATACGCACGACGGTCTTCTTCAAGGGCTGCAGCCTCCGGTGCACGTGGTGCCATAACCCGGAGAGCATATCGGCTAAGCCCGAGGTGCACTGGATCGGATCGCGGTGTATCGGCTGCCGGACCTGTCTCGAGGCCTGCCCGCACAAGGCCTTGAGCCTCACAAAAGAAGGGATCTCGATACACAGGAAGATCTGCAAAGGCTGCGGCACCTGCGCGGAGAACTGCCCTTCCACCGCCATGGAGCTGCTCGGAAAGCGCTGGGGTTTGGAGACCCTCATAGCCGAGGTCATCAAGGACAGGGCCTACTTCGAGAAATCCGGCGGCGGCATTACCATATCCGGCGGCGAACCCACCGTCCAGGCAGATTTTGCAGCAGCCTTCCTGAGGGGCCTGAAGGAGCGGGGAATGCATACAGCGCTCGACACCTGCGGCCAGTGCCAGAGGAGTGTCCTCGACCAGATCCTCCCTTACGCCGACATGGTGCTCTACGACATCAAAGAGATCGATCCCGAACGGCATCAGGCGTTCACTGGGCAAACGAATGAGTTGATCCTGAAAAACCTCGTGCATGTCGGTGAATGCATGTTGGAAAAGGGCGGCGTGCTCTGGATACGCACCCCCATCATCCCGAATGCCACAGACCGGGAGGAGAACATCCTGGGGATCGGCAGATTTATCTCCCGGCAGCTCGCAGGCCTGGTGCAGCGCTGGGAGCTCTGCTCTTTCAACAACCTCTGCCGTGACAAGTACAGGCGTCTCGACAGGGATTGGACGTTCAAGGACAGGGAGCTCTTGACGAGAGCGTGCATGGAACATTGTGCCGCCATCGCTGGAAATTCGGGCGTCGACCCGGGTATCGTCCACTGGAGCGGGTTGACACGGCTTGAAGAGGAACGAAGCTCGAATCCCCCATCCCCCCTGAGTCTGCAGGGGGGCTAGACATCCGCTGGCCACCTTGAGGCCAAGGCAGGTCGGGGGATTAAGATTTTCATTGAGAAGGATGCGGGAGGAAAAAGATGAAAAGAGTAAATGCATTCGATACTGTTGCCATGCAGGCGTTCGAACCGGAGGCCAAGGTCGGATTGCTGGCCACGGCTAACCCTGACGGTCTGCCGCACATCACCCTGATTACCGCCATGCAGGCCAAAACGCCGACCCAGATCATCTGGGGCCAGTTCACGGAAGGCCTGTCCAAGGCCCATGTCAGGAAGAATCCGAAAACCGCCTTCCTTATCCTCACCATGGACAGAAAGCTCTGGCGGGGGAAGGCCCTCTGGACCCATTCCCGCAAAGAAGGCGAGGACTACGAGATGTTCAATACCAAGCCCATGTTCCGGTACAATGCCTACCTCGGCATCCACACCGTCCACTATATGAATCTCGTGGAGACATATGGCATGGAGAGCCTGCCGCTGCCCAAGATCGTGCTGGCATCCCTCCTCACAAAACTCGGTAAGCCTCTGGCAAAGACGCAGATCAAGGATAGGATCCTGAAGCCTTGGGGGGAAGGACTCTTCAACAGGCTCGATGCCTTGAAATTCATCGCCTATATCGGCAGCAACGGCTTCCCGGTCATCATCCCGATTCTCCAGTGCCAGGCTTCCGATTCCCGGAGGCTAGCCTTCTCTCCACTTGCCTATGCCAGGGAGCTGGAAACCATCTCCGAAGGCGCTCCCGTGGCGGTATTCGGCCTGAGCATGCAGATGGAGGACTGCCTTGTGCGTGGCGTGTACCGAAAACGCGGATCGACGTTGCCGCTCTCCATTATCGATATCGATTGGGTATACAATTCCATGCCGCCGAAATCGGGGCAGATCTATCCCGAGCTCGAGCTCAAACCCGTGGTGAACTTCTGAAGGAGCCTCGGAGCTAAGTCAAAAAGCTCAAACCCCCATTCCCTGTGATTCGTTGGGGGGGGGCTAAACATCCTGCTAGCCATCCGGACGCGGCTTACCGCGCCGTGCCCCGCTGGCTTGCAGGATTCTTCCCCATCTTGCGAGCAACGTATTGCATGTCAGCCGGAGATGGGATAACCATGACCGCATGGGTGTGCACGTCTATGTCCATGTCCCGTTCTGCATCGCAAAGTGTCGATATTGCGCCTTTGCTTCCATCGCGGAGCAAAATATCCCGGAGGAGAGGTATGTGAGCGCCGTGCTTGCAGAGGCACATGGCCGGGCGTTGGAGATGGAAACGGGTCAACCCATAGAGACCCTTTACTTTGGCGGCGGCACCCCCACCCTGTTGAGTCCAACGGCCATTGGGACCATGGTGGAGAGGTTGCATGCACGCTGGTGTCTCTCGGACAAAGCGGAGATCTCGATCGAGGCGAACCCTGAGACCATAACGGCCGAATATGCTAAGGCGCTGCATGCCATTGGCATCACCCGGGTGAGTCTCGGGGTGCAGAGCTTTTCCGACCGGCTCCTGAAGTATCTCGGCAGAATCCACACGTCCGATAGAGCCATACGGGCATACGATTATCTGAGGGCTGCTGGTTTTGACAACATGAATATGGACATCATCTATGCCATCCCCTCGGAGACATGCGGTGAACTTGAGAAAGATCTCGATACGCTGAAACAGCTTGAGCCCGATCATGTTTCCGCCTACCTCTTTCAGCACGAGGCCCCGTATTTCGAAAAGGTCGCGCCATGCCAGGAAGAGCTCATCGAGCGCTTTTTCTACGCAGTCATCGTAAGCCTCGAGGGTTGCGGTTTGTTCCAGTACGAAATATCGAATTTTGCCCGACCTAACAGACAGTGTGCCCACAACATGGCCTACTGGGCGTATAGGCCATATCTCGGCCTCGGGGCTGCGGCGGTCTCCTGCCTGCGCGAGGGGCTGCGCTCCCACAATACCCCTGATCCCCATGTGTTCATGGAGAGGATCGAGAATGGCCGGAGCCCGGTCGGGAGCATTGACCGGCTTTCAGAAACCGATATCGCCTTTGAGAAAAAGTTCCTCTCCTTGAGAACGAAGCGGGGCATCCTGGCTTGCGATCTCCCACAGGATATACCGCCCGACCTTTATGCGATCATCGATGGCAGGGCGGTGCTCACACCCAAGGGCATGCTCCTCTCCGACGAAATCTTCGCGTGGCTTTGACGATGCAGGGATCTGTTCCCCGTTCGTTTACTATCGGTCCAGCAGGCATGCATCTTGAAAACCGGCGGGGACGAGAGCAGCGGATCAGGTCTCAGTCCCCTGGTAATACCGTGTGACCCGTGCGATATACCCGCGGGTTTCTCTCGGAAGGCCATTCGGATTGCGCTCGACATTGCCCATACCCCAATTGTAGGCGGCAAGCGCAAGCGTGACATTACCGTCATATCTGTCGAGAAGAGATCTCAGATAGTGGGTCCCGGCCATGATGTTCTCCTCTGGGTCGTAGGGGTTTTTCACCCCGAGTTCCCTGGCGGTGTCAGGCATGAGCTGCATGAGGCCCATCGCGCCTTTCGGAGATATGGCATCCGGATCAAATCCGCTCTCGGCGCGGATGACCGAGCTGATAAGGGCCGGATCGATCCCATACGAGCTGGCGGCCCGCGCGATAATATCATCGTACGCCTGTTTCGATGAGGTATCTCCTTGACTGCCTGAGGGTTTTTGATTTTCCGGTACCGGGACGCTCATAACCATGCCTGGGCTTGAGAAGGGCATCAAGTCTGGCATGGCAGACAACTCCCCTTCTTCTCCCCCCTCCATGAGCGAGTCAACAAGCGTCTGGTGCAGCTGTAACTGCACCAGCTCGATTAATTGCTGGAGTTTGACCCTGTCAAGCCCGGTGGATAAAGCAGGTCTATCCATGGTGCTTTTTCCGATGCTCGCATCCAGAATCCTGATGAATTGGCCGGCAGCATCATCCCCGGCCCTGGCCCCATTCCCGATAGTTTGGGGCAGAGGAGAGAGACGTATTTCAAAAGGCTTCCCATCGGATGCCATAGGTATCTTCATCGCCAACCTCCAGGATCTGCTTACTGTATTTTTTAACATTCAAACTCCGTGCCATACTATTCAGCACAGGATTTCCCAGGGGACGAGGTACCGCAGGGGATGAAAATTGTTCTTGAGTGTTTTGTTGAAATGGCAAGCGATGCCTACATCTGTCGGCGTTCAAGTTTCAAGCGCAAAGACGAGATGGAAACATGGATGTCCGGAACACCTGTCAATATTCTGGCACTCCTTTGTCCGCAGCGCTGCACCTCTGGATTTTGCAGGAGGATCTTGATCGGTGTGCCATATGGTGAAGGCCTCCTCATGAAAGTTCATCATGATAGCGGTAATCCGGAAGGTTCTTCGGCCCTCAGGCGGAAGGACGACAACGATCACCAGTTTCTTATCGCTCTGCATGCCTTGTTGGTCGAAGCCCAAAAAGGCTTTAAAAAAATTCAACCATAAACAGGTGTACGGGATTGAACCTCACAGGAAATGACCTGCCCAGCTATCATAGTGAAATGTGATCGTCCTGTCCGCAGAGAAAAAGCCATTTGCGACAGCTCAGCATACATGGTTCAAATGATTCGACCATGCCTTTGCAATCCTTTCTTTACCTCCTGGCTACAATAAGAGATGTAATCCCCGCAAAGCCGTAAGAACTTGTCTCATTATCGACCAGCAGAAAATGATTATCCCTCAAAGCGCGGCTTGCGCTTTTCTGAGAATGCCCGTAAGCCTTCCCGTCCGTTCGGGTGATCGGCGCAATCCGAGAGACCTTTTCTCTCGAGCTCGATATGTGCCTCGAATGCATGATTGAATGAATCAGTGATCAATCTCTTCGACCATCCGAACGAGGAGATCGAACTATGCGAAAGGCGGTTCAACATGGCTACAGCACGTTCCACGGCCTTGCCCTCCTCGACCACCTTTGTTGCCAAGCCCCAATTCAATGCCTGCTCTGCTGTGATGGGCTCGTCGAAGGCCATGATCTCCATGGCACGCGCAATGCCGACGATCCGCGGCAAGGTGAACGAACCCCCGCCATCAATGCACAATCCGTTCGACGTATACGCCTGCTTCAGGACAGCAGACTTCTCCATGACACGAAAATCGCAGGCCAGCGCCAATGAGAATCCTCCACCTGCGGCTATCCCGTTGATTGCTGCCACCACTGGTTTCTCCATGCGCCTGATCTCAACAACCGCGAGATGAAATTGAGCGGCCAAGGTATGAAAGGAAGACCCATAGCGCTCAGGATACTGTACGACCCATTTGAGGTCTCCGCCCGCGCAGAACACCTTGCCTCTCCCGGCCAGCACGATCCCTTTTACTGTACCATCGGTTGCCAATCGCGTAAGATGCTGGGCGAGGGAGGTGATCATTTCAAGGTCAAAGGCGTTATAGACCTCGGGTCGATTGAAAGCCACTTCAACAACCTCACCATGTGGGATAATCTCAATCAGTTTACGCATGGCGTATCCCGCATGACGTTATTTCGCCTTGCCAACCCTGGCCACGAGCACCAGGAATGCACCAAGTATAATATATATTAGACCAAGGCCGACGAGGGAGAACTTTACGATTGCGCATGAGCGCGCGAGCGATGGCCAGAGCTCCCTGGAAGAACCGAGGAGCAGTTGGATGAGGGCGAAGTTTTCCGTACTATCCATGAGAGCAGCCACCAACTGCATCCAGGCTAGGATCACCCCGATTAGAACCAGAGGAGGTTTTTTGAGAGAACGCGCGAGGAGGATGCAAGCTAATGCTATGGCCCCCGCATACACTACGATGAAGAAGAAATCGAACCCCAGGCTGAGTCCGGCATAGACCTTACCTGATGATCCCCAGGCCTCGAGGATTGCTTGTGCTTTGGAAAGCGTGCCTGCCAGTTCGAATGAGACGATATTCTGCGGGGCAACAGGGGTTGTCAAATGCAAATCGATTATGTTCAAGATAGAAAGGGTTACCAGCGCAAGGACAAACAGGATTGAAAAGATCCATTTCTGACCGGCGGGCGTTAACCAGGGATTACATGCTTTCATAATCATCCTCCACATATCAAACCTGATCTGATACCTTGACTACTGCATATCCTTTCATGGAGTCAATCTGTTTCATTTACCCTATACTTCCTGCCTCCCTTTGAAAACGGGGCTGATGCGCGCAAGATTCGAACGATGGAACCTTGGCCTTCAGAGAGTCAAGATAGCCGCTGGATTCGACTACTCCTAGTTGAATGAAGCCTGACCAATTCCAGGGGACTCTCGTCATCGGCCACCTTACAAACGACTACAGGTAGATAATTATCTTTCAGGCACGGGTATAAAGATGCAGGTGCGACCCTCGGTGATCATTCTTTGGGAGTTTTGTATACCTTCTCAAATTTTCACTTGACTGAACGGACGCTGGGTGTCACCAAGATCACTAGTGCGTGGGACAGGTTAGATCATTAACATACAAATACAGGGGGCAAGATGCCAAAGAAAATAGCATCCCCGACGATCATCAAGGCGGCGGGCAACAGACCAAAGGTGATCGAGGAATACATCGGACGTGTGAATTCAAAGACCGATGCGGTCAGCATCGCGCGCATGCTCAGCCCTTCAGGCTGGATCGAGCCCGGTCAGAGGCCGGAATTCGACGAATATACACTTGTCCTCAACGGCATGCTCAGGGTTGCCTCGCAGGAGGGGACCGTGGATGTGCATACCGGGGAGGCGATCATCGCCCGCAAGGGGGAGTGGATCCAGTATAGCACCCCGGGTCCTGTAGGAGCGGAATACATCGCCGTATGCGTACCGGCGTTTTCACCGGAAACCGTGCACCGGGATGTATAGAACGAATTGCGGGTACGAAGAGGATTAAGGCTGGATAGTCAAGCGCCGGAGTAAGAGCTCCAGCGCAGTATTCACCCGCGATTAAATGACCTCCTCCATGGGAAGGATGAATGCCTTAACCCCGGCCCGTGGATGCTCTATTTTGAGCTGTCGGATCACTCTGGTAATAGCAGGCATTTCACTGTCATCAAGGGCGAGAAAAAGGACACAGTTTTCGCCAGGCCACGTGTGCGACCTGAGTTTCGGCTCCGTCTCGATGCCCTCGCCACAGGCCTTTTCGAGCTTAGTGTATCCCTTGATTCCCGCCTGCTTGATTGCCACCACGACGTCATCGTCCGCCGCTTGGGAATACACAACAAAGACCATCTTCATAAGCCCTCCTCATTTGCCCCTGCGCCCCGTTCCTCCCAGCCTCGCTTATCTCCCCCCTCAATTTTGCAGGATAGCAAAATTTTAACGTACCGAAGGTACGCCCGGATAGCGAGGGCCATGGTTGGCCCGCGGCAAGTCCCCCTGGTTTCTCGTGTGGATCGGAGGAAATCAGGGGGTGCGCTTTTTTCTTCGCCGTGTGATCCACTCCTGCCAGTCATCAAAAAGGTCATAGGCGGCCGGGACCACGACCAGGGTCAGAAAGAGCGAGGTTAGGAGTCCGCCTATGACGGAGATCCCCATAGGTGCCCTGGTTTCTGAACCTTCGCCGATGCCGAGGGCCACCGGGAGCATGCCGAAGACCATGGCGAAGGTGGTCATCAGGATGGGCCGCAGCCTGACCGGACCGGCTGTCAGGATCGCATCCCGGCGCGACATCCCCCGTTCCCGCAGTGTGTTCGTGTAATCGATGAGGAGGATGGCGTTCTTCTTCACCAGTCCCATAAGGAGAATAAGCCCGATGAAGCTGATGATACTGAGGGTCTTGCCCGTCATAAGGAGCGCCCCGAAGGCGCCGATAAAGGAAAGCGGCAAAGCAAGCAGTACGGTGATGGGGTGCACGAAGCTCTCGAACTGTGCTGCCAGAACCATGTAGGCCAGGAGGATACCGAGTAGGATGGCGAACATCAGATACTTGAAGGACTCGCCCATGGTTTCGGCCATGCCCTTATAGGTAGTGTTGTATTCGGACGGGAGAATCCGGGCGGCAATGGCGTTGAGATTGCCCATAGCCTCGGCCAGCGGCTTTTGTTCGAGGTTGGCATAGACCCATATCGAGCGCTGCCGGTCAACGCGCGTGATGCTGCTCGGCCCACCACCCTCCTCCACATGGATCACATTGGCCAGCTCAACCAGCTTCCCATCCCTGGCCCTCACGTAGAGCCGTCCCAGGTCTTCCGGGTTCGTCCGATCTTGTGGATTCAGCCTGACGCGCACATCGTAACGCCGGCCCCTCACCTCGTCTTTATACTTGGTGACATCCGCCTCGCCGCTGATGAGCAGATTCACGGCCTCGGCGATAGCTGCCACGCTCACCCCGAGGTCTGCCGCTTTGTCCCGGTCGATGTAGACGCTCAGTTCCGGCTTGCCAGCCTCGACCGAGGTATCGACGTCCACGATGCCCGGGACTTTCACCAACTCAGATGCCACCTGCTTCGTATATTTCTGCAGGTTAACGAGATCGCCGCCGCTGATGACGTACTGGATGGGCACATTCCGGATACCGCCGCCCAGGAATGATACATCCTCCGTGGTGCCTTTCAAGCCGGGGAATTTTTTCAGACTCGTCCTCAGCTCTGCCATGATGTCCTGCTGGGTCCTCTGCCTCTGAGCCTTGGGCACAAGGCGGGTGAAGATGACGGCCTTGTTAATTTGACCCGATCCACCAGAACCTAAGCCCTGAGCATAGAAGGCCGCCTTTACCTCGGGGGTGGCCTGCACCTGTTTTTCCGCCTGTTTGAAGAGCTTATCGGCCTGGTCCACGGAGTAATCGCTGGGCGCCTCCAGCCGAACGATGAATTGGCCCTGATCCTCGGGCGGAACGAACTCTTTGCCGATGAACCGCGTCATGTACATGCTGAAGATGAAGATGAGGAGGGCCGCCAGCAGGACGCTCTTGCGGTAGTTGAGGGAAAAAGCGAGAATCGGCCGGTAGACTGCCTCAATCTTCTTGTACACCCGCTCGAGGACGTTTTCAACCCGGGCGAGCGGGCCAGGTTTTTTCGCAGGGGTTGTCTGCTTGGGGTGGAGAAAGATCGAGGCGAGCATGGGAGTCAAAGTGAGCGAGACGAGGAGGGAAACGAGCACGGAGAAGACCACCGTGAGGGCGAATTGCATGAAGAACCGTCCGATAATGCCCTTCATGAAAGCCACAGGCAGGAAGATGACCGCGATCGCGATCGTGGTGGCCATGACGGCCAGGCCGATCTCCGAGGTGGCGAAGGCGGCGGCCTCCTTGGGAAGCATCCCCTCCTCGATATGCCGAAAGATGTTTTCGATAACGATGATGGCGTCGTCGATAAGAATACCGACCGACAGTGTCAGCGCCAGCAAGGTCATGTTGTTGAAGGTGAAGCCGAAGGCCCGGATCAGGGCGAAGGTAGAGATGACCGAGACGGGCAGGGCAATAGCGCTGATCAGGGTGGTACGCATGTTCCTCAGGAAGAGAAAGACGGCTACGACGGCCAGGATCGCGCCCAGGATCAGGTGGTCCTGTACCTGGCTGATGGATTGCTTGATGAAGGTGGACTGGTCGAAGGCGATGTTGATGTCCATGCCGGGCGGCAGAGTCGTGCTTATCCGGTCCAGTTCCTTCTTCACCCGGTCGACGACCTGTACGGTATTCGTGCCGGACTGCTTCTGGACACCGATGCCTATGCAGGGTATCCCATTGAAGCGGGCAAAGGACCGCCGCTCCTCCATCCCGTCCTCGGCCCGCCCGATATCCCGGATGCGCACGGGAGCGCTCTCATAGTAGGCGATGATGAGGTCATTGAAATCGGAAACTTTTCTCAGTGTCCCCTTGACTTTGACGGAAAACTCCTTGGTAGTGCTCTCGATGCGGCCGCCGGGAAGCTCGACATTCTCCAG
>CAYGXB010000019.1:0-19050 GCA_964353605.1 uncultured Bacteriovoracaceae bacterium | reverse complement strand
ACAATGGTACTATGCTTCAATAACTATATCGGGAGAGAGTTTTGCAATTGGCTCGCTTGAAAGCACCTTTCACGACGTCAGGAAGATTGCCGAACCCGATTGCCCGTTTTATGATGCTGAACCTGCCTAATATTTGGCCACATCTTAGGCTCGCCCTCTTACCCTGCCCTCTTGTCCCTCTGGTAAAATATCCCGATGATATTTGCACGCCCGTTTCTGACTGGGTCAACTTTTCTGACCGTGCAGATCTTACGCGATAAAAAAAAGGAATAGCCATCAAGTTCCCATAACTTCTCGGTATTTGATTGTCTTACCCTTCTCAATTATAGTGCTTGCGCTAGGCACCCAAAGAAGGTGAAGGGACAATGCATATGACAGATAGGCGGCAATGGGAACCGCTCGTGAATGATCAATATACCGGAGAACCGAGCAAACGGGCGTTTGCGTATGTGCAGTCTAAGCGCAAGCAGAGAAAGAAGGTTATCGGTACCTATTGCGGCTATGCGCCGCTGGAACTCTTCCGCGCGATGGATGCCGTGCCGACCGTCCTGTGCGCCTTTTCGAACCGAACCATGCGGAGCGGTACCTGAAGCTCCCGTGTGCGTGCATGTCGCCCAACAGGAGACGCCTCGATCAACTCGACCGGCTCATCACTCGCTTTCAGCCCGATGTCGTCATCGACGTGATCCTTAACGCCTGCCACGCTTACAATGTGGAATCCTATAAGATCAGAGAGCATGTGAAAGGCCAGCACGGGCTGCCGTTTTTGAAGATCGAGACGGATTACATGGAATCGGATGTGAAACAGCTTCGCACAAGGGTTGAGGCCCTCTTCGAAACGCGGTAAGATATTCTGCCATGGAGCTGATCTACTTCGACAACGCAGCGACGTCGTGGCCGAAACCGGGCGGTATCACGGAAGCCATGACCGCCTACCATGCGAAGGTGGGGGCAAGCCCAGGGCGCTCGGGGCACCGCTTATCCCTCGCGGCGGGGCGGATCATGCTCTCCGCACGGGAATCCCTGGCAAACCTCTTCGGGATCGGGGACCCCTTGCGCATCGTCTTCACGAAGAATGCCACCGAGGCCCTCAACCTAGTCATCTTCGGGCTCCTCAAGCCCGGGGATCACTGCATCACCTCGAGCATGGAGCACAATGCGGTGATGCGCCCGCTGCGGACGCTTGAGTCCCAGGCGCTTGAAATGACTGTCATCCCCTGTTCAGAACAAGGGGAGCTGGATCCGGGACGCATCGTCCCTGCCATCAAGAGCACCACGAAGGCCGTCTTCCTCACCCATGCCTCGAACGTCACCGGGACCATCATGCCCATCGCCGATGTTGGACGCATCGCCCGGGATCATGGCCTCGTCTTCTGCGTGGATGCCGCGCAGACGGCAGGCACGGTGCCCCTCGACATCGAAGAGACGGGCATCGATCTTTTGGCCTTTACCGGCCACAAGGCCCTCTTCGGTCCCCAGGGTACGGGAGGACTCTATATCCGCCCGGGCCTCGAGGATAAGCTCCATCCGCTCATGATGGGCGGCACGGGGAGCAGATCCGAATTCGAGCTGCAGCCGGATTTCCTGCCGGATAAATATGAGTCCGGGACCCCGAATACGCCTGGGCTGGCCGGCTTGGAGGCAGGCGTACGCTTCATCTTGGAAACGGGCATCCGGGCGATCCGGGATAAGGAGATCCAGCTCACCGCAGAGTTCCTGGAGGGGCTCCGTTCCATCCCGGGGATCGCCCTCCACGGGCCTGTTGAAGCCTCTCGGAGGACCGCGGTAGTCTCCTTCACCCTTGAGGGCATGCATCCTTCCGAGGTTGCCCTCGCCCTCGACGAAGAGTTCGGCATCCTTTCCCGGCCCGGTCTCCACTGTGCCCCTGCTGCCCACAAGACAATCGGGACCTTTCCAATCGGTACGAACCGCTTCAGCTTCGGCTATTTCAATACGGACGAAGAGATAACCTATACGCTCGAGGTGCTGGCGCAAATGAGCCGCCGGGTAGCATCAGGGTAATGTTGAAGAATCGAAAGGAGGAAGGTATGGAGGAGATCGTCGATGCGCGTGGGCTGGCTTGTCCGCAGCCCGTCATTCTGGCCAAAAAGGCGCTCGAACAGCATACGCGGATCGTGGTGTATGTAGACAATGCCGCGGCCATGGAGAATATTCGCCGTCTGGGTGCGCACCTCAAGTGCGCGGTGACGATCGATAAGAAGGATGACGGCATCTATCATATTCATCTTTCCCGTGGACCGGGAGATCTGGCCTTGCCAGAGGCTTCGGATGAGGCGTTTGCACAAGAAACCTGCCAAAGTGCTCGCTCCGGTCCCCTGGTGGTGGCCATTGCCAGTGAAACCATGGGGCGGGGGAACGATGAGCTGGGCGGTATCCTCATCAAGGCCTTTATCCATACCCTGCTGCAGATCGATGCCTTGCCCGAAAGGATCATTTTTTACAACACGGGGGTGAAGCTCACCGCGCAGGGATCGGACGTGATCGATGATCTCAAGCGCCTTGCCGATGCGGGGGTGGAGATCCTGGTCTGCGGGACCTGTGTGAACTATTTCGGCCTATCGGGCCTGATTGGGGTCGGGACGGTGTCCAACATGTTCGAGATCGCCGGAACCATGGCGGCCGCGGGCAGGCTCATCACACCATGATGGATCCGCAGACATATTCAATTGTCCTCTTCAAATCGCTGAGCCACGCCCTTTTGGCGGAGAAGATCCTCAAGGAGGCGGACATTCCCCACAAGCTCATCCCCGTACCCCGTCACATCAGCGCCGACTGCGGGGTATGCCTCCGGTTTGCCTCGGATATGCTGGATCCGATCGAACATGCCCTTATGGGGAGGGTGGAGATCAACAGGATCACCCCCCTGTAAGGGCGATCCTATGCCTTTATTCCACCCTCTTATGGGGGCACGCTTTCTGTGTGCACAACGGACAGGGAGTGTGGAAGGGCAGGCCGCGTGCTCCGAGGAGTGCAGCGGTAATGGATTTGCTCGGCAGCATGCTCCAGGCTTTCGTGCAGAGCATCCCTATGCTTTCCGGGTGGAGGAACTGGAAAATTTCCTGCTGGGCATTCAATCTCCAATCGCAGAATCCGGGACTGAAACGTATGGTCCGCTGCAGACCCTTGAACGCCGGCCTTTCCCAGAGATCCGCTTCCATGCGGTCGGCCGTACGCTCCACGATCTCAGAACCGGCTGCATCGAGGACATACGAGAGGGTGATGGGTGCATCCCGAAGCGCATCGATGCGCTTGTCGAGATCGTCGCCGAGCGTCAGGGCATACACGAGGAGGATTTCCGGGGAGTCGAGGAGCTGGGAAAACTGAGCCCACTTTGGGCTTTCCAGCTTAAAGCCCGTCCCCAGGATCTCTTTTCTTCCGATCCTCTCGATGCGGGACATCCGGCAAACGGCTTGGGGCCTCGCCGCTTCTAACGACTCTTCCAGGGCCTTCTGGATGTAACCGTTCAGATCCTGCGGGATTGAGTGGGTATCTTGATAACCCAGTCTGCGGGCAAGGCCAGGCATGATTTCCGCGGCTGATGGCAAGCGGGGATGAATGACCTCTTCCCCCCTCTGGCGCGCGCGGTTATCCGTCATCGACGCCCTGCCAGCAGCCTCTTGACCTCTTCGGACACGGTGACCGCGGAGGCTGCGTATCCATCAGCCCCGACTCGCGCGGCGATCCGCTCGTCCAGCGCCGCTCCGCCCACGAGAACGGCCGCCTCCGGCAGATCCTTTCTGGATCGGGCGATGATCTCCCGCATGTTTTCAAGCGGGGTAGACATCATGCAGGAAAGCGCCAGCATGGATGCATGAGACCGCACGGCCTCCCCGATGAAGTGGGCGCATGGCACGTCCCGACCCAGGTCCAGGATTTTGTATCCATACGCCGCAAGCACGTCCGCCACAATGTTCTTGCCGAGATCGTGTACATCCCCCTCCACCACCCCGATGACGATCGTTTTCTGGTTTGCGGCGGTATTTTTCCTGGATTTAAGCCCATCGAGCCTCCTGATTCCCTGCTTCAGGACATCCACCGCGAGCAGAAACTCGGGTATGGAAGCCGTATGGTGGCCGAGTCGCTCCCGGACCGCATCCAGGCCGGCGGTCAATGCCTTGAGCACGGGATCCTTTCCGAGCCCTCCCTGCTCCGCCTCGCGGAAGGCCTCCTCAAGGAGAGCCTGGTCATGAGTTTTCACCGCCAGCTCCAGCCGTTCCATCATGATCTTATCCGTCACGTTTCATTCCTCCTCATCACATGCTCGGGTTTTCGAGAGCGCGATTCCATCTCGGCCACATTAGGAATATCTCCGGGCGGCCTCGATGAGGGCAAAGGCATTGGTGAGCGGGATGTTAGGGGGATATTCACAGCCCGGTGCCAGGATGTAGCCGCCGCCCTTCGAGAGCGCTTCGATCTGTCTGCGGCATTCCTCCATCACCGCCCGCGGCGTCCCGCTGATGAGCAGGGGCGTGGGGACATAGCCCAGCAGCGTAATCCGGTCGCCATAGCGCTCCTTCATCTCCCTGTCCGAGGCGCAATCGTCGGGGAGATGGGCAAAGCTGATCACTTCGGGATCCATGAATTTGATCTGGGAATCGAAATACGGGCCGTGGCCGCAGTTGTGAACACCCACGGCGAGTCCGTTGCGCTTGATGAGGCGACTGATCTCGCGCACGAAAGGCCCCTCAATCTCCTCCCAGAGGTCCTTCGAGAGCCCGTTCCAGGAGGCGTAGAGGGTGTCGATCGCGATGGCGGGCACGCCGGCATCGCACTGGGCCTGCACAAATTCAAGGAGCGTTGTAGTGATCGTCTCGCAGGCCTTGACGACCGCTTTCCGGTGATTCACGCAGTCCTTGAACATATGTTCCGCACCGCGCATCATGCCCAGGACCCCCAAGGGAGAGAAGACGAATCCACCGACAAGGGCCTTGAAGCCGATCCTTTGGACCATGATGCGGCAGAGACGGACGAACTCCTGCATCCTGTGCGCCTCGGAGAGCGCGATGGGCGATAGCCTATGGTAATCCTCGATGTCCTTGAGGCAGGGATCGTCGTAGTCGGGCCGGGCGGTGGAGTTCTCCGGATAGATCATTTTCTGGCCGAAGTCCGCGGCGTCCACCGAGAGGTCAAGGAGGAGGATGACGAGGTCCCCGCCCAAGAAATCGAATCCGGCGGCGAAGGCATCGGCAGCCTTTGCCGCGTCGCGGGCAAACTCGGGGAAGGGGATCCCGGCGATGTGCCGGGCCGCCGAGCACACGAGGGTGGCCACTGGCACACGATCCGGCTCACGATGGCGGAAGGTAGTAATGACGCGCTCCAACGAGGAGAGCTGGCTCACCCTGCCCCGGAGGCTCTCCATTGCGGCCACGGCATCCAGGAGCGGCGCGGGGATCTCCCGGAGGGGCGGCAGCCGGCCCTCTTTGAGCGCATTCAGGATCTTGATCACATCCATTGGATTACCCCCTCTCTATTGAAAAACAGGCCTCCCTGCTGTCCCTCGGCCTGAAAACTAATTCGCGGCTTGATAGGGAAAGTATAAAGATATCGGCGAAGTGTGTCAAACGGGAAGTCGCCCGCACTGAACCCTTCCTCCTTTGAGCCCGCGGGGGGTCGGGGGGATTCAGCTTTGTTTCCTTCTCACCGTCAGGAAGATTCCGGACAGCAGCACGTACGCCAAGGCGATCGTATAGTGCACGTGGGAAGGTACATTCCACGGCAGATAGACCTCGCCCGTGGGCAGTACGGAATGCATGAACCCGAAGAGGGTGAAGAGGGCGCAGCAAAATGTAACCAGCGCCGCGATTCGCGGTTTGCGGTCGATGACGAAGGCCAGCATGCTCCCCCAGAGGAGCGCGGTCAGGATGAAGCCATTGCTGAGCACGGTCAGGGACTGGAGCAGGGTCTGCAGGCGTAGCGGCAGCTTGTCGGGCGTGACGGCCAGTGCGCCCAGGAACTGGCCAAGGATGATGATGACGAGATTGGCGATGACCGGCAGGAAGCTCAGACTCACCGCCGGGGAGTGTTCCTCGGGCGCCTCCTTGTAGGCCTGATGGATGATCTCGAAACCGATGAAGATGAAGATAGGTGCCAGCGCCGCCCGGGGGATGAGACCGACGATCAGGGATAAGAGCCCGATTAAGGAGCCGAGGCCCACGAGCAGTCCGGTCAGGAGGGTGTACCAGACCGTGGCGCCCATCTTCTTATACGCCGGGTGCCCGATATAAGGCGTAGTCTGGGCCACGCCGCCGAAGAAGGCCGCGATCAGGGAGGTCAGCGCCTCGGTCAGCAGGATATCCCGCGTGCGGTAGTCGTCTCCCGCCAGGCGGGCGCTCTCCGTGTTGTTGATCCCACCGATGATCGTCATGATGCCGAAGGGAATGGCGATAGGCAGGTACTGGATGCTCTGCGGCAGGGTCTTGAGGAAGCCGGCGGAAAAAACCGGCAGGCACAGGGCCATCTGGAAGGATGGCATCTGAAACTCGTGAATATAGCCGCTATAGCCCAGGATGAAGTGGATCGCGGTGCCCAAGAGCACGGCGATCAGGACCCCGGGCAGACGGCCGGGCAGTTCCATCTTGCCCACCAGGACGGCAAAGATGAGCCCCAGGGACACCATGCCGACCACGACCTCGTTGAAGATCTCGACGAGCGGCAGAAAGCCGAGCAGCAGGAGGCCCACCCCGGCTATCGCGCCCAGGAGGCCGGCCGTTGGGATGATGCGCTGCACCCAGGAACCGAGGAAGGATGTGATGACCTTGACGATGCCGATCATGAAGAGCGTGGCCATGCCGATCTGCCAAGTGAGCTCGGCGTCATGCGTGGCTACATAGGCGGGGCCGAGCACCGCATAGACCAGCCCGATGGAGGAGGGCGTATCCAGACCCAGCGGCATGGCGGTGATGTCGTCCCTGCCCGTGGACTTCCTTAGCCGCATGGCCAGCCAGGTATACACGAGGTCGCCGAAGAAGACTCCCAGCGCCGTGCCGGGGATCATGCGCGTCAGGATGATATCCGCGGGATAATTGAAGGTGAACATGAGGATGGAGCTCAGGAATACGAGCACCCCGAGATTATCGAGGAAAAGGGCCAGAAAGGCGGTGGTTTCCCCCCAGAACCGGTTTCGGTTGTGCATGCTCCCTCCCTTCAAGCGAGCATTTTCCCCGTCGCACCCTCTCCTGCCCGGCTGCAGGGCGTCGCTCTGCTGTGCACCAGGGATGATGTGCGGGTTAGCCTACCCACCTCTGCAATGTGTCTGTGACCCTTCATCGTGCCTGCCATTGCAGCCGGGGAGCTGTCAATGGGAAAGACCAGGAAAGCAAAGCTCCATCCTGCCATTGCCGGATCTTCGACACTTCACTCCTTTGTCCATTTGAGGGGAAGGCGCTGCTCATCCGCCGCTGGCGGACGCGAGACAGAACTGCTCCTCATCCGCCTGCGGGGCGAAGTTGAGCAGCCCCATCCAGCGGAAGCGAGTCACCATCCCTTGCGCCTAATCCGCGGGAGGATACCCTGTGATTTCAGCGATCTTGCGGTTCAGTGGCTCCAGGGCCTTGTAGGTCTGGAGATACACCTCTTCGTACAGTCTTTGATAGATGCGATGATTCTCTGGGCGCGGCTCGAAGGTCTGTCCCTTCTTCACCATGGAGGCGACCGCCTCCTCGAAGGAGGAGAACATACCCGTGCCCACCGCCGCGTCGATGGCGGCACCCAGCGCGCCGATCTCTGAGGTGCCCATGCGGAATACCGGCAGGTTGAACAAGTCGGCCGCGATCTGCACGGCTACATCGCTCTTGGATCCGCCGCCGCCCACACGGATCTCCCTCAGGGGGATGCCGGTCTTCCGGTAGGCGATCTCAGAGAGGCGCTTCAGCTCGTAGCCGATGCCCTCGAGGATGGCCCGGTAGATATGGGCTCGGGTGTGCACGTCGCCGAAGCCGATGATGGAGCCCTTGGCGTACTTATCATGGACCATGGGCGTCCAGTAGGGCTGGAGCATGAGCCCCATGGAGCCGGGCGGGATGTCGCGCACCACCTCGTCGAACACCACCTCGGGAGCCACGCCGCGCCGCTGGGCCTCAAGGACCTCCCGGTGACCGAATTCCTGTTTGAACCAGGTCACCATCCAAAAGCCCCGGTAGATGAATGTCTCGATGTCCCAGGCGTTGGGCAGGGCTGCGGGCCAGGTGAAGAACTTCATGTCTTTCTCCGCGATGTACTTGTAGGTGATCACCTCCATGCAGGTGGCGGTGCCATAACTGATCACGCCGATGGAAGGGTCGATGGCGCCTGCGCCGAGGAGTTCCGACTGCTTGTCGCCCGCGCCTACCACGACGGGCAGCCCCTCGGGGAGCCCGGTCTCCTCGGCGGCCTTCTTCGTGACATGCCCTAGCACGGTATCCGGGGGATAGAGGTCCACGCACTGGTCTTTACGCACGGCTATCGCTTCATAGGCAGCCTGCAGCGTGTGCCACTTCAGGTTCTTGTAGTCCATGGGCCAAGCACCCACCATCATGCCCACCGAATCTTTGAACTCTCCGATGATCTTCTTTACGAACCATCCGGAGATCTGCAGGAACTTATGGGTGTTCTTGTAGATCTCAGGCTCTCGTTCGCGGATCCAGAGAAACTTGGATTCCTTCTGCACCTTTTTCATGGCATCCGCGAGTCCGACCGCCTTGAAGAGCATCCGCGCCTTCAGACTGATCGGTGGTGGACTGGGGGTGAAGCGCTGATCGAGCCAGATGATAGCAGGTCGCAACGGGTTGCCTTCCTTGTCAACGGGGAAAGACGCACCACGCTGGGTGGTGATGCCAACCCCGGTGATCTCCTGCGGGTTGATGCCCGCCTTGGCCATGACCCCCTTGGTACAGCGGCAGAGCTTGGCCCAATAGTCCTCAGGGTGCTGCTCGGCCCAGCCGGGTTGCAGGGAAAAATAGGGCTCATGCTCAGCCTGTTCGATGGCCACCTGGTTCCCTTCCCGGTCGAAGATCACGGCCCTTACGCTCTGCGTGCCGGAATCGATTGCAATCACGTATCTCTTCTCCGCCATACATACCTCCGTTCTTTATCAGGTTTCAGGTTCCCACGTTGGGTCGTAGGTGCGATAGTAGTCAAAAAAAGTATCCCGGTGTTTCCGGGCTTTGTTCACCAGATCTTCTGCACTTATATACCCCATTCCGATGAGGATGTCTTCCAGTTTCACGAGGGCCTGCTCATAGGGGGGACAGCCGCCGAGGAAACGGTCGATGCCGGAAAGCTGCATGGCGTTTCTCAGCTCACGCAGCTCGCCGCCAGCTGCCAAGGCGCATTCGCCGAGGAAAAAGGTGTGCGCGTGATCGGTCCTGATCCTGGGCGGAATTTTGGGGTCGATGCCGACGATGAGCGAAACGTGCTGCGGGATCCTGGAAAGCAGGGACTCAACCAGGGCAGCCAAGAGCCAGCAGGCAGGGCAGGCCCCACCGATGTACACGTCGATATTGGGGTAGACACCGGTCACGAGACTCTCGATCGGCTGGGTGAAGTTGATGGGCAGCTGGAACTTCTTCCGTACCTCGTGCATGGGTGCTCCTACCAACTCGATGAGGAAGGGGTTGGCCACACCGAGCCCGTCATGAGCTGCGATGCGTGTCGTGCCCACCACGAGGGGATTGTCGATACCCATGCACATCGAGGCGATCGCATCCAGGGCGACGGGGTCGGCGCTCGCCATGATGATGCCCATCTCCACGGGGCTGCCTGCCTCGCCGGCACCCATGCCCTCCATGGCCAAGAGCCCGTCGAGGATGATGAGATCAGGCTTTCTGATCTTGCTGATGTCCACCATGTGCTGATCGATATCGTCTCGGTGCGAGAAGTACCGGCCCTTTTCGTCGAGTATCCCTTGCAGGTTCTTGAGGGAAAGCGTCACCATGGTCATGGTGTGCGTCTTCATGGCCGGGAGGTTGATGAAACAGTTCGCCTCCAGGATGACCTTGGGGTAGTTCACCTGGTGCAGGGCCATGCCGCCTTCGATATTCACCTCCACTTTTTCCGCATCCTCCACCCCCAGGACTTCGCCGCCCGCCTCCTCCACCGCCTGCTTGACGCCGAGCATCTGCATGACTTCCACGGTCTTGAAGCCCCGCGCCATGCCGCAGGGGGTCATCACAGGCCGCACGCGCTTCATGAGGGTGCCCACGCTCACGCCCTCCAGCACGGTCACGCGCTTCGCCCCGGCCTCACGGGCGAGCTTCACCACACTGGCGATCACCCTTCTGTCGACCGAAATGGGCGGCGGGTAGGGGGCGAAGAGATTGGGCTTGAGCACCACGTGATCGCCCGGTCTGATCCTGCCGGAGAGGCCGCCGATCAGGTTGACGGCCTCGCGCACCATGCGCTCGATTTCCGCTCTATCCGGGGGAAACGCCCCCTTCACGATTGCCACCTTGGTCTTCTCGTTTATGGACATGCTTCGCTCCTCTTCTCAGCCTGTTGCAGCGCTGCTCCATGCCACGCTGTGGTTGCCATTCCATCTGGCTCGGAAACGGACATTACGCGGCCATGAGGGCTGCCGTGCAGGTGCGAATGCATTGGTCATGCCCTCCACGCGGGCCTTGACGGGGCCCCTTTTCATGCCGCGCAGAGGCATTCGCTCCCGTTTACTGTCCGGAGCAGTGGTCACTGGCACAGTATTTCCCCTTTTGTTCAATGAGCTTGCGGGCCATTTCGGCGAAACCGAGTCCCCCGGATCTGGTGGTGATGTATTGCGGCAAATATTTTAGAGCCTCGGCAAACTTCCGGATATTGGCCACCCCCACCGTGAGGTGCATCGCCTGGAACATGGGTTCGTCATTGGGCGAGTCGCCGATGAAAAGAAAGGTCCGGACGGCTTCATCCCAGGGAATCCCCAGGCGCTCTTCGAGGAAGAGTCTGGCGGTGGAGAGCTTGTTGTATTCGCCGAACCATCCGTTCACATGGATGGAGCTGATCTTGTATGTGGCATGGTGTTCCCTGAAGATGCGACAGATCTCCTGTATCTCCGGCTCAGATAATGGTGGAACGTCCTCTTGGAAGTCTATGGCCAGATCGAAGAGCCGAAAGAGCTGATCCGCTGACACTGCGGCGCCGGGTACCCTCCGCAGGACCTCGCACCGGATGGCCTCCAGTTCGCTTCGCTTGCGGGCTATCTCCTCAGGGGTGTAGATATATCGGCGGCAGAGCTTGCGTACGTGCCGGTCGTAATAATAATATAAGGCCCCGTTTTCACCTACCACCCCATCCACGGGCCACATGCGCGCCATGTGGTCACACCAGCCCGCGGGTCGGCCGGTGAGGGGCACGAGGATAAAGCCTTGCGCATGCAAGTCCCAAAGCGCGCCAAAGGCCTCGGAGGGAATCTTGCCTTCTAAGGTGAAGGTGTCGTCGATATCGAACAGAATTCCACGTATATGCCTGCATTCCTCGGGGGTAATGCTATCAATTGGTTTCATGGGAGCTGCTCATAACACACTTCTGCCGGCAGAAACCTGCGGGTTGTCTGAGACGTCTGCCGCGGCTGATGGATGGAGGTGCATCGATCTGTGCTGTCATACGCATGCTAATTCATTCTTATATCAGGGAAGCGTTGGCTCGACAACTCATTAAAACCACATTTCCTCTTTTTTATGAACTTGTTGGAGACAATGTGGATGAGAACAACCCCTTCTCCATCTTTTTCTCTCAATGCGGTTTGTCCGTCCCCACAGGGGAGGCGATATGTTCCGTCCGGCGGTAAAATTCAGCTATGCGGGGGTACACCTCTTGGTAACATCGATACAGGGTCGTGTATACTCCCATATTTTCAGGGTTTGGATCAAAACGCTTATCCGGATGGACCATGCAGTCAATGCCCTCCTTAAGGCTCGGGAAAAGGCCAATGCCACAGGCAGCACAAATCGCTGCTCCCAGAGCGGTCGTCTCACTCACCCGCATGCGAATAGTGGGAATCTGAAAGACATCGGCTAAAATGGACAGCACCATATCGCTCTGGGACCCTCCCCCCGAGACGTGTATCTCCTTGAGCATGATGCCGGCTTTCTCCTGAATGGCCTCGAGTCCGGTCCGTATCTCATAGGCGATCCCCTCCAGAATGGCACGGTAGATATGGGCTCGGCTGTGAGCCATAGTGAGACCCAGGATAGATCCTCGAGCAGCCTCATGATGGATAGAAGGGGTCCAGTAGGGGTGGACGATGAGACCCAGCGATCCCGGAGGAATGGTGCGGATAGCATCATCCAATATCTGCTCTGGTGATTTGCCGCTCTCCTTTCCGAGCTGTGTTTCATAGTGGGCCAGTTCCTTGGCAAACCACGTGACGGTAATGAGCCCTCCGCTTACCCCGGCTTCCAGTGTGTATTTCCCAGGCATTGCGGCTGGCCAGGGGAAAAACCTGTTCCGCTTGTCAACCACATACCGTTTGGAGGAAAGCTGGCACACGACTGCGGTTCCGAGCACGAGGGCTGCGCACTCCTCATCGGTGGCGCCCATACCAATGGCGGCCGACTGGGCATCACCGCCACTGACAACCACAGGAAGCCCTTGAGGGATCATGGTCTTCTTTGCTGCCTCTGGGGTGATGTTCCCGACGATGCTTAAGGGTGGTTTCAGCTCGGGCAATTGCTGGGGTGAAACTCCAAATATCTCATGAATCGCCTTCTGGGGATAAAATCTCAGATTCTTAATATCGAAGGGGAACATTCCCACCATCATGGCAATTGTCTCGTTTATCTGTCCTGTGAGGCGGTAATTCAGGAAACTGGCCACCTGCATGAATTTATAGGTATGGGCGTAAATATGTGGCTCATGCTGCTTGATCCAGAGAAACCGCGAATGCCTGCGTACGTACTCAATGGCTGCGGCGCGTCCAATAGCCCAAAAAAACAGCTTCCACAGCCCTCTTATAGAAGAGATCTCCTCGTTCACCCGATTGTCAAGGTAGACAATGGCCGGTCGCAAGGGCCTACCATCCATATCCATGGGGATGGTGGTCCCCCTCAGGGTAGTGAGTCCCACGGCTCTCAGCCTCTTCACCCCGCCACCTAATGCAAGCAGAGCCTCTCGTACTGCCTCACAGGTTTTTTCCCAGTAACGCAAGGCATCATGTTCGACCCAGCCTGGATAAGGTGCTGAGTCCGGATCTTGGGGGAGCCGTGCTATGGCATGCATGGTGCCATGGGTATCAAAGACCGCCGCCTTGATATTCTGGGTTCCGACATCAATAGCCAGGATGAGATCGTCTTCCGTTCTCAATTTTGTATCCTCCTGCAATGCCCCGCTTTCATGCTTTGAGGAAGAACCTGTTCTTCTGAGCAAGATCGACGTAGTCTTCGACTTCCTTTTCTATTCGAGCTCTGTCCCAGCCCAGGTGCTGGGCCATACGCTCAGCAACTTTGAGTCCCAGTTCCCGGTGATTGTTGCGCTGGTGGAGGGAGAGGTTTGTCCGCCGCATGAGGAAATCCTTTATATGCACGATCATCTCATACTCCAAGGCATACTCGAGTTCCGCCCATATGTACTGCTGATCTTTCGTGATCTTCTCTGCAAGATTGATATCTGCCTTGACCCTATTCAGGATCTCAAGGGACCCTCGCCCATAATTTTCGTAGAGGTGATTGTGGGTCTTCTCATCGAGGTTGATCCCTGCGAGGCCATGCCTATGGAGCATGTGATCCCAGTCCTGTTTCGTAATCCCCAGCTTGAACGGACTCCGGGAGAGGGACTTCTGCGGATTCGGAGTTGAATCTGCTCCATGTGCGGCCATAAAGGTGAGGAGTTTTTCCGCCATGGAACGGAATATGGTCAGCTTTCCCCCGGTGATCACAAAGAAGCCGGGATACACCTCAGCGATAAATTCCCTCCTCGAGGTTTTGTGTTCCGAGACACCATCCTGCTGGACCAGAGGCCGTACCCCGGCATAGGTGCCCAGAAGGTCCTCGGGTTCGAATTGTGCCGCAGGGAAGCAGTGTTCGATTATGCCCTTGAAATACTCATATTCCTTATCCTCAGTGTAGCAGTGATCGAGATCTCCGCCGTAGTGGGTATCGGTAGTGCCAATATAGGTGAAATCGCCATGCGCCAGGACAAATACGCCCCTTCTATCCACCGGGCTCTTCACATAGAGCCCGCCCTGATTGCCGATCTTCTCTCTCCTGACGATGATATGAACGCCCTTCGAGGGCTTGATAAGCCTGCCAGATGGGGAATATCCTTCAGGAAAGAGTTCGTCGGTCCAGGGTCCTGTAGCGGTGACTACATTTTTCGCCCTCATGGGGATGATGTTTCCCGTCTCCTTATCCAGAACCTCCACACCAACGGCTCGACCATGGTCTTTGAGAATGCGAAGAGCCTTGAGGTAGTTGAGCGCCATGCCGCCACGCATCACCCCCTCTTTGACGATTTCAGCGGTGAGCCGGGCATCGTTGATGATGCATTCATAATAAAGGAGGCCAGAGTGAAGTCCGGAGATGGTTAGCTTGGGTTCGAGCTCTTCCACCTCCTGGCGCGAAAGGTAGCGGGGGATGCGGTAATTTCCCCATCCTGAAAGGGCATCATAGAGCATCAGCACAAATCGAGTAATGAAGGCTTCAAGGTAACTGTACGTGGAAATAATAATCGGCACCGGCCTTGCCATATTGGGGAAAGCCTCCCGCATCCAATCGCGCTCATGGGTTTCCTCCCAGACGAGCCCAAACTCCAGATTCAGGATATAGCGCAATCCACCATGGGCCAATCTCGTGCTTTTGGATGAAGTGCCAAAGGCAAAGTCCTCCTTCTCGATCAAGGCCGCCTTCATACCCTGCAGGCCGCATTCCCTGAGTATACCCGCTCCGGTTATCCCCCCGCCGATGATGAGGACGTCAAAAGCGGTCTCAGCGAGTTTTCTGATATATTCGTCACGATCTTTTGCGCCCCATGCCGCGAGCTGAATATTCATTGCATCATCCTTTCGAGGAAGCTCGGAAGGTCGAGGAGCTCGATGCCGCCTCCTGCCTGCTGCGATCGCTCCTGGGAGCTCAGCGCCTCGTTGAGCACGAGAGTGCAGGTGGGACATCCCAGTACGAGGGCCTTCGCTCCCGTGTCCTCGGCCATGCCGGCAAGACGGCGTGCCATCAGAAGAGTGATCTCGGGATGGGTGATCTCAAGCCCCATCCCATAGCCGCAGCAGGGGGCCTGATCCCGGTTGAAGGCCATTTCTTTCAGTTCAATCCCCGGGACCATCCGCAGCAATTCCCGCGGGGCCTCGAAAACCCTCAATTCTCTCCCCAGGGCGCAGGAGTCATGGTAGGTCACCGGCCCGGGAACCTTCTGGCTGAGAGAGGGCCTCTTTGCAAGAAAGACCTCAAGGAGGAACTCGGGAAGGCTTTGCAGAGTGCCAACATTCAGTCCGATCCCCAGGGTGGGATATTCCTTCTTGATCATCCTGAGATCATCGGCGGAAAAGACAACGAGGGTCGTCGGTTGCCAGGCATCGATCTGCTGGGCAAACTGCTGTGCCATTTGCCGGGCCTCCTTGGTAAAACCGAGGAAATAGGCGAGTTGTCCTGTTGATGGCTCTGTCTTCATCACCTGGTAGTCCACCTCAAGTCTCTCGAGGAGCGAGAAGGTGCTCTTGAGCATACCGCCGTCTCCGGAACGCAGCCGCGGGCTGAGATAGAGGAGCTTGCCTTTCCGGGGCTTGGCTAATCGCGGTGCCATAAGAGCTCGCACCATGTCCGAATCTTGGGCATAGAGCGTGCCGGTGAGGATCTTTTCTCTCAGGATCTTTAGCCTTTGGGGATGCAGTTCTCCACTCAGGTCGCTCCGTGCACTGAGCATAATCTCACTGGTGTCCAACCCGCTCTCACATGCCTCCCGACATGCCTTGCACATGGAGCACCGGTAAAAGTAATCGACAATCTCCGGACGCAGGGTATCCTTCCCATGCATAATCTCTTCGACGAAAAAAGCCCTATGATTGGGAGAATCGGCTTCGTGCCGGGTAGCTCCGGCGACCGAGCAAAAATCCCTGCACATTTTATAGCAGACCGAACAGAGCCGTGTGCGTTCCTTCAAGTCGTTCATCAAAAAACCTCCAGGGGGCGGGTTTGTCCCCTCATAGTCCCAGTTTCCCGGGATTCATGATATGGTTAGGATCCAAGGCACGCTTGATCCTTCTGAAATTCTCTAATCCGGCTTCCCCCAGCTCGAGCTTCATGAACCGCCCCAGATTAATGCCGATCCCATGGTGATGATTGATGGTTCCGCCGAGTTCATGGGACAGCAGAATGCCCTGCCGCCAGATATCGTTATAGGATCGGGGAAGATCCGGTCCCTTCTTCAGTTGCCCGACAAAGGTGGGATAGATCATACCGCCGGTGGGGTAGAAGTGGGAGAGGTGGGCTGCCAGGAACATGTTCAAGCGCTCGAGAGTCTCTCTGAGCCTGCGATGCACAGCCACAAGGTAGTCAAAGGAACCGGCGGAATCGATGCAGCCTGCAACCCTTACAAAGCCGGGAAAGGGTATGCCGAACAGGGGGTGATCACTGGTGGGGAAGGCGACCGTGAATCGTTTCTTTTCCCACCATTCACGTGCCGGGCCATCGCCGAGATCATCTGCCTGTAAGGTAGCAGCGATCTTCATTGCCTCACGCAACTCCAGTTCGCAGAGAGCCTCGAATCCATCGAACATGAGGATCATTTGCGATCCGTGATCGAGGTGATGAAAGAACTGTGTCTCCAGTTCGTCTGAGATGCGCATGGCAGCAGGCCATAGGCCCCTGCGCATGATGCGTCGGGCCGCATGCATTGCCGTTGGCAGATCGGGAAAAAGGAGGGCTTGGAAGCGGCGGGTTTCGGGCAGGGGCCGTATCCTGAACGTGGCTTCGGTGATCACCCCCAGCGTGCCTTCAGCCCCCATGAAGAGGTAATTGAAGTTTGGGCCGGCAGCGGAGTTTGGGACCGGCTTGGTCCGTATGATCGCTCCGGTGGGCAGGACCACCTCCATGCCGAGGAGCATTTCGGTGATCTTGCCGTATTTTGTGGAGATAACGCCGGCGCTTCGGGCAGAGAGAAACCCCCCGATTCCGCTCACATGCTGGGATTGCGGGAGATGACTCATTGTGTATCCCAACGTATTCAGCGCAGATTCCAGTTCCTGGCAGATGAGTCCGGTCTGGACGGTCACGGTATGATTTTCCGTATCGATGCGTATAATCCTGTTGAGTGATTTCACATCGAGCATAATGCCACCGAAGAGCGGCAGGGTGCTCCCGCTCCCTTGGGCTCCGCCGCATACAGGGGTAACCGGCACCCTGTGCGTATTGGCGATTTTGATCACCTCTGCAACCTCCGAAGTGGTCTCAGGCCAGACAACGAAATCAGCCAGTGGCGGTTCATATGCCTCATCGGGAAGAGGACATGTCCATGCGACGATGTTATCCCGGGAATAGACTTTGCGATCAATGCTGGATGTGGATACCTTTTGGCGCCCCAAGGCTTCGATGAGTTCATTTTCCACGATAGTCTTATGAAACGGATGAAGGTGATAATGCATGTAACCTCCCTCAAATGAATTGATGCGCAATTGCCAAGGCAAGACTTCTCTCGGCACAATGAAAATATCAAATCTCAGAGTCGCAGTCAAATTTCAAAATTCGGCCTGTTAATCCCCCCTTCCTGCAAGAACTGTCTGAACAGTCCCCCTTTTCAATTGCGTATAGGGAAGCAAGGGTGGGAATTAGTCAGGCTTTTATCTTGTCAGAATCAAGAATTATATATGATTGAAACTCGGTATGAGTTAGGGTAACAGATACCCAAGCGCTATGGCAGACAACCTCCTGATCTTGGCAGGAAAGAGGGCCTTATCCGTGCTCCGGGAGCAGGGGCTCTCTCCGGATTCGATCGATGTGATCGCCGGCGCGGCGGGCGGGCCCAAGTGGCTCGTCCTGAACGGGCTCGACCGCGCCATCTTTTTTAACTGGATAACACCCAAGACGCACCCCCTCTTCCTCGTTGGCTCCTCCATCGGAGTGTGGCGTTTTGTTTCCCTTGCCCAGGGGGCAGCCAGTGACGCTTACGACCGGTTCGAGCATGACTATCTGCACCAGCGCTATTCCGCACGCCCCACGCCTCTGGAGGTGACCCGCGAATCACTACGCATCATGAATGCCTTCCTGGGCGAGAACGAGGTCCCGGCTGTCCTCTCGCATCCGTATTTCCGCCTGAACATGCTCACAGTACGCTGCCAGGGACTGTTTGCCAAGGAGAACAGATATACCCTCGGACCGGGCATGCTCCTGGCAGGGATGGCCAACGCCTTGAGCCGCAAGGCCCTGCGCCTCTTCTTCTCCCGGACCTTGGTGTATGACCCCCGCGATATCCCGCCTTTCTTCGACATGGAACAGTTCCCCCTGCAGAGGGTACCGCTGACGGAAACAAATCTCCGCCCCGCCCTGCTTGCCTCCGGCTCCATCCCCCTCGTCATGGCCGGGGTCACAAACATCCCCGGTGCATCACCTGGGGTCTACCGCGACGGCGGGCTCCTCGATTACCACCTGGACATCCCGTTTCGGAATCAAGGCCTCGTGCTCTATCCCCATTACCAGGACCGCATCGTCCCGGGATGGTTCGACAAGCTCCTGCCTTGGAGGAAGCCAAACCCTCACAACATGGAAAACGTTGTACTCCTCTGCCCCGCACGGACCTTTATCGAGCGTTTGCCGTACGGCAAGATCCCCGACCGGGACGATTTCTTCCGTTTCCGCCACCGCGACCGCGAACGCATTGGATACTGGGAAAAGGTCGTCCAGGCCAGCCGCATCCTCGGCGAGGAGTTCCTTGAACAGGTCCACGGCCAGCACATCCCTGAGAAAATTAAGCCATTGCCTTTTCTCTAGTTCTCCTTCTGAAAGCATTGCTTTTATCATTAAACCAACTATGGTGATAAAGAGTATGGGATTACAAAAAATGAACTACCCCGCAGCAAGTTGCGAGGTATCCTAGTCGAACAACGTAAGCTGTTGCCTGTGAAGTCTT